>NZ_JAKEVK010000300.1:0-3762 GCF_022398435.1 Pseudoalteromonas sp. Isolate6
AAATGATATAGATCAGGCCTACATCTGCGGCAATTATGCCGCAGAGTTTGTAACAACCTGAATTATAGGTTGTTTTCTAAGAACTCAACAAGTTGAGTCTTAGATAAAGCACCAACTTTAGTTGCCGCTACAGCACCATCTTTAAATAGTAATAGTGTTGGAATGCCACGGATACCGTACTTAGGTGGAGTACCAGCGTTTTGATCGATATTTAGTTTACCGATCGCTACGCGGTCACCGTGTGATTCTGCAACTTCATCAAGGATAGGCGCAATCATTTTACAAGGGCCACACCATTCGGCCCAGAAATCTACTAGTACAGGCTTGTCAGATTTGATTACGTCAGCTTCAAAGCTGTCATCAGTTAGTTGGATAATTTTGTCGCTCATTACGCTCTCCGTTAGAATTAGGCGAAATATTTAATGCGTATTTAAACACTCTTGTTTCTTATTGCAAGTTTAAACGTTATGCTTTATTGCTATGACTAAGACACATTTGACCAATAAAAAATTCAACGACTTTGCTTTAGCACCGGAAGTGGTCGCCGGTTTACAGGAAAATGGCTTCGAATTTTGTACGCCAATCCAAGCAAAGTGTATACCTTACATCTGTGAAGGCCGCGATATCGCGGGCCAGGCACAAACTGGTACGGGCAAAACTCTTGCGTTTTTGACCGCGACCTGTCATCGCCTATTGCAGACCAAAAAGGATAAAAAAACGCAACCTCGTGCAATTATTATGGCGCCGACTCGAGAGTTGGCTATCCAAATACATAAGGACGCGCAAGTCATTGCGCCACGTTGTGATCTTAAGCTTGCCCTAGTATATGGTGGCGAAGATTACGAAAAACAACGGGCTCAACTGGAAAAAGGCGCGGATATACTAATCGGAACGACTGGACGTTTAATCGATTTTTATAAGCAGGGTGCTTATAACCTCAATGATATCGAAGTGGTTGTGCTAGATGAAGCAGACCGAATGTTTGATTTAGGTTTTATCAAAGACATTCGCTATTTGTTCAATCGTATGCCAGGTCGTGAAGAGCGATTAAACCTATTATTTTCTGCAACATTATCATACAGAGTGCAAGAGTTAGCATTCGAACACATGACCAATCCTATTCATGTACAAATTGAGCCAGATGTTAAAACGGGCAAACGTATTCAAGAAGAGCTATTTCATCCGTCAACAGAGGACAAAATACCTTTACTGTTGACTTTGATTGAGGAAGAGTGGCCAGAGAAGGCAATTATTTTTGCTAATACTAAGCACAGTTGTGAAAACGTATATGAATGGCTGAAAGCGGATGGCCACCGTGCAGGCTTGCTTACTGGAGATGTGAACCAAAAGAAACGTCAATCAATTCTAGCGCAGTTTACGCGTGGCGATGTTGATTTACTGGTTGCGACGGATGTTGCAGCGCGAGGTTTACATATTCCTGAAGTAAGTCACGTGTTCAACTTTGATTTGCCGGATGACAGAGAAGACTACGTTCATCGTATTGGCCGGACAGGCCGAGCTGGTGCATCTGGGCATGCGATTAGTTTCGCATGTGAACAATATGCCTATAATCTGCATGAGATAGAGGAATACATAGAACATGCAATTCCTGTTTCTCATTATGATAAAACAGCACTATTGACCGATTTGCGTGCGCCGCAAGTAAATAAACGTCGTCATTCAGGTCATGGCAATAGTGGTAACAAACAACGTGGTGGTGGTCGCCGAACAGGTGGCTATAGGAAACCACAATCCAAGTAAACTTGGATAGTAAAGTAGTAAGCGCTTAAAGCGATTTGTTGAGGTTTTAAAAGTGGCAAAGACTGCTTCGAAGGAAGATATTTACGCTGTAATAGACTTAGGTTCTAACAGCTTTCATATGTTGATCGCGAAACATATGGCAGGCGGTATTCACACAATCGGCCGTGTGAAAAGGAAGGTGCGGTTGGCATCTGGGCTTAATGACCAAAATGAATTGTCGCTTGAAGCGATGCAAAGAGGGTGGGAATGCCTGGCTTTGTTCGCAGAGCGCTTACAAGATATCCCCAAGCAAAACGTCAGTATTGTCGCGACAGCGACATTGCGTTTGGCTACTAATGCTCACACATTTATCGAAAAAGCGGAGCAGATCCTTAATCATCAGGTAAATGTGATAAGTGGGGAAGTGGAAGCAAAAACCATTTATAAAGGTGTCGCTCACACATCTGCCTGTCAAGGTAAGCAACTCGTTATTGATATCGGTGGCGCGAGTACCGAAGTCGTGATCGGAAAAGGCTTTGATGCCTTACTGTATAAAAGCTTAAATATGGGCTGTGTGACATACCTAGATAGGTATTTCAGCGATGGCCTATTAAGTCTCGAAAATTTTGACACTGCAGAGCAGGCTGCAAAGCAGGTAATACAGCCTATTCAAGCCAAATATAAAAAGCTTGGCTGGGAGTTAGCTATTGGCGCGTCTGGTACTGTTCAAGCCATTCAGGAAATTTTCGCTGCGATGGGCGAGAATGAACAACTGACGCTAAACAAGTTGGAAGAAGTAAAGCTTAAGGCAATTGAATGTGAAACGGTGGCTGCGCTAACTTTACCTGGGTTAATTGAAGAGCGCCGTTTAGTCTTTGTATCGGGCCTGGCAATTTTGATTGCACTATTCAAATCATTGGGTATTCAATCTATGGGTCTTGCCGGTGGCGCACTTCGTGAGGGTGTACTTTATAGTATGATCCCTGACTTTCAGGCTGTTGATATCTGTCAGCGCACATTGGATGGTTTCACTCAGCGTTATCATGTTGATGTCGAGCAGGCGCTGCGAGTATACGAAGTGGTGTCTGATATTATCGCCCAAGTGTCATCGAGCTGGGGTCTGGATGAACAAACGAGTTTTCACTTGGCAAAGGCAATCGCATCTCTTCATGAAATAGGCTTACTGATTGACTATAAACAGTACCACAGACACAGCGGCTATATATTGGCGAATACTTCGATGCCTGGATATAGCAAAGCGCAAAAAGATATTATCGTTGCTATCGTTAAAAATCACAGAGCCGACCTTGTTGCCAAAGACTTTGATCGATTAGGTTGTCACTTTGAATTCGCTAAGCTGTTATGCGTTGTAGTTCGACTTGGTGTTTTGCTATCTATGCGTAGAAAAGACGATGTTCTACCTAAAGTAACAGTTCAAGCTAACAATGAAGAGAAAAAGTCCCTGACTATGCAAATGCCCGATCCTTGGCTATCTCTTCACCCATTGATGTTAGCGGAGCTCGTTCAAGAAGCGGCTTACCTATCAAAATTCGGTTGGGAATTAAAAATAGAGCGCATTTAGCGCTCTTTTTGTTTGTAAAACATGCAAAAATAACTGTCTTAGAGTGATTTCTATCCAAACGATCTGTTTTTCGCAATTTTTTTAAAAAAAGGGTTGCACTAAAATCGGATCGCCCTATAATGCGACCCCACTGACACGGGGCGCTACGCTGAAAAGCAAAGCAGCAACGAGTTAGCGTCAAGTAAAACTTAAGTTCGAAACTTCTGGTAAAGAAATTCAAAATTAAGTGTTGACAAAAAATTGGGAATGCTTAGAATGCACATCCCTCGAAACAACGAAATGTTTCGAAACGTTCTTTAAAAATATGAAGCAATCATCTGTGTGGGCACTCGTACAGATTGAGTTCTAACAGCAGATTCTAGTTCGCTAGATGACGCAAACAAATTTAGAGTCTCAATTGAACTGAGTGACCAACAGAATAAACATAGTTTATTCAGCAC
>NZ_JAKEVK010000301.1:0-3755 GCF_022398435.1 Pseudoalteromonas sp. Isolate6
CCCTGATGGTGTAACAGCTGCCACTTACCATTTTGCTCAACCCATAAAGATGACCGATAAGCATGCTCTGAAAGCGTGCCATCAGAACTCCGCCATGCAGAACGATAGGTAAGAAGTAAAGCATCACATTTCATATAAACACAGTGAAATTGCTCTACTGCCACCTCCCCATCCGGCCACTCTTCTTCATTCATTAAGCACAGGATCTGGCCCAAATCATACAGGCTCCCAGAGCGTCCAACCTCAATAAATTGAGGATGAAGGAGTTCGTGACACAGCGCCATATTATGCCTATTTTCTTTACGATGAAGCGCACACTCCTTCGCGATGACTTGCTCAATAATTGACGTTGAACACATCAGCGCAAGCTAAGGCTGTTTATCAAATACGGTGACGCCCTCTGGGATGGTATACCAGTCTTGCTTTTCACTAACCCATACATGCGCCGTCGGTTGAATAAAGCGAGTATCGTCCAAATTACTTGGTTTGAGTTTAATTGAATTTGGCTCTGCTGGGTTAAAGTGGTAAATGCGGTTGCCGCAAGTTGGGCAAAACTTAGCTCCGCTAACGTTACCACTATCAGCCGGACGCTGCCATTCTTTCATCAGACCCGAAAACTCAATATCGCCTTTATCAACAATGGCTGTAATGCTAAATGCGCTTGTTGACAGTTTTTGGCAAGCCTTACAGTGACAGGCGACCACCATTTTAGGTGCTGCTTTTAACGTGTAGCTTACTTCACCACATTGGCACGAGCCACTAATTGGAAATGTCATAAAATATCCTTACTTAAGTTCGATCTAACCTCATTGGAATGTATCTAATACCGTTTTTCTGTGCTTCTTGTCCCGCCGCCTGAAAACCTAAAGTAAGATAAAACGATGCTGCATTAAGCGATGAGCACAACGAGATTTGAGCTGCGGATGTACTCGCCAACACAGTATCTAATAACTGCCGACCAACCCCTTTACCTTGAGCTGACTTGGCAACAAATAAATGTGTGAGATAGTTACCATCTCTTAATAAAGCAAATCCAATCAACTCATCGTTTAATAATGCCTTGGCACCAACAAAGCTGGCGTTGCACATTACCTGAGTCACTTCGGGTATTATTTCGTTTAAATAAGTATCTTTTCCAAGCTGCGAAAAATGCGGTAAAACGTCAACCTCGGAGACTTCACGCATTAACCTTTCGATGGCATCTGCATCTTCACCCTGAATCGAATTGATGATAACCTTCACTTATGACCTTTTGATTTATTGCGTGCTTACATTTCTGGCAAACGTTACCCCAAAAAAGAAATGCATTGCAGCTAGGCTAAATATTAACTTACTTAAACTGGCATCGAAAAACCAAATACCAATAGCAAATACGGGATGCATAGCAACCATTATCCACCAGCACACTCGGCCAATTTTGTAGAGTGGGTAGCCATGTTTGTTTTGGAAATTTAATAATCCAAACGCCCAAGGCAACAAAGTCCAGACGAGTGACATACAAAGCAATAGCGTTACAACAACCTTGATTAATACTTCTCCGAGCATCTATAACCCCTCAAGTGAAGTACGCAGAACCTCTTGAGGTTTAATATTGAGCCCATCGCGTCCAAACGCAAAACTATCTCGCTTATAGCGGGGGAAAATATGCAAGTGATAGTGGCTTAATTCGTTAAAGTGTCCGTTGTTTTGCACAAGCGTAATCCCATCTGGGGAGAATTTACGCTCAATTCGCTCATAAAGGTCACGAGCAACGCGGTGGATTTCTGCCAATATGGATTCAGGGACTTGAAGTAGCGTTTCAAAGGGAGATTTGGGGCAAATTAAGATATGACCAAAGTTTATGGGGTCATGATCGGCAAATGCAATCACCTGCCCTGATTCATATACAATAACCGCTTCGATTTCTCTTGCAACTATCTGTTCTACAATCGTCATCAGCTAGCTCTCCTTAACCTGATTCTATTGCGTAATGTACATCAGCAACCAGTATCCTGCCAGTGATATATTCTATTTACTCCTTTGTTAAGTGAATAATTTTCAGGCTTAAATTTACTCACAACACAATTAAACTACATTAGTGTCAGATTTGCTCATTTAAATTGAGCAAGTGTTAAGCTAATGGGTATTGGGATAGAAAGTGCTACTTAAAGATATTGATCGCCAATGCCAATTTCTCAATGCCGTGTGCCGGCAACCATCGTTTGTATTCAACAAAGCCGTACTTTTGGTAGAGTGCAATAGCAGGCGTGTTTGCCGTCGCTGTTTCTACAATAACCTTTTCAACGTTAAACTCTGACAACGCAAAACGCAGCAGTTTACCTGCTATACCCTTGCGAAAATAATTGGGATCAACGGTCAGGCTATCTATTTCTAGCGTCTTCTTAACAATGACAAGTTCAATGACTGCGGCAAGATTTTGATTTTCAAAGTATCCGTAAAAATGGCTTGTTGCACTGCTTATCCCTTCTACAGTGCGAGATAAGGGTGGAAAATAGCTAGCGCCAATTAACATGGCTTCTATTTTGTACGAATTTTGAAAAGTCTGAAAAATCTTCTCAGCAACTAAAACATCGCTATTGTCTAATTGTCGAATCATATTTATGTCTCACATTTTAATGCAACTAGGTTCGTTGACAGTCGAAGTGAGCTCAACGAACTTAATCTCTATCAATTGGCTACCTAGAAAATAGACGTACCAAGAAGAAGGCACATATTCTAAAGTATGCACCAAGTGTACTATTCTTGATGAGAACGATTAATTCTAACTTTGCGAAATCAATGCAAGAAAATATACAAATGCTGGTTTTTTACTTTAGCCTCACTTAACCAACTTTCGAGCTGCGCGATTTGGGTTTGATCAAGCTCACCATAGTCCGCTTCGTCTGTATTGATGCTGTCAGGTGCAATGCTGAAAATTGCAGGAAAGTCATCTGGGATTGGAAATTTATAAGGCATATTCATCATTGAGGTGAACGGGATATCATAAAGATTATCCATATCGCATGGGTACCACGCACTGTTGTTTAAAAATCGTCCCTTTATCTCGCAAATGGCCTTGAATAAATAACCATAGGCAAAACCTAGTCCAGCTCGGTTTCCCTCACCACTCAGCAATTCTTTGAGTAAATCTGATGCGCTAACTTGCTCGTTACCACCATCTAAGTGATCTTCTAGCATAGAGTTAATCTCACGCAATTCTCTCGCACATTTTAAATTAACTTCTTCAAAAAGTACTCTTGCTGGTGTGTTTAACAGTGCTTGCGTATCGACTAGATACGCCATAACGCCATAGGACATATTATCTCCTTAATTTAGTCCGTTGCTTACTTAAACGTTTTGCTGATGGTAATCACTAAGCATTCAAATGAACTTGTCGTTATTTGCCGGCCCCGAGGGTACGATAGCATAACGAAACTTAGCCTGGGATTCATCTCGCTTTATACTCAATTAACCGCTATTAAACATGCCGAATAACCAGTTTACCTACCTTCATAGTTTAGCGACGAACACGCTAATATCTTGCCAACACCGAAATAGTTGCCACCTGTGAATTGGGCTAACTTATTCTTATGGTGCTGAACTCACAGCTAAACAGGACTGAGCGCAAGGTAAATACTTAGAATTCTACACAAAATGATGAAAATCAATGGTGCTTCGAGTACACGGAGCCTGTGTTATTTGTAGTGAATTTCAAATTTTTATGATTTTAGGGTATAAATAACTTTCACTAAAAATAATTTACATAAGATCAAGGA
>NZ_JAKEVK010000302.1:0-3754 GCF_022398435.1 Pseudoalteromonas sp. Isolate6
ACCAAACTAAATCTACACCTACCTTTAAAATCGTCGACAGCATCATATATATATAAGATACATGTATTAAATAAATTAGCAATTTGAATCATAGAAATAGCTTTAGTAGCTAGGCAAAAATTTTGCTATTTAGTTGTTCTAAATGAGAAATTTTTAACGACGCTAATATGTTATTATTTCACCCTTCAAATTGATTGGAGACTTAGTGCAATTGGTATTATATATCGGCTTAGGATTTGAGGATTGAGTGTGATGTCGGGGCGACGTTTTCTTGGTTCGCTCTTTTTCGTCGTTTAAAAAGAATGAACGAGGAGCGCATGGATGCGCTTTGATATTAAACATGGAGGTTTATGTTACTAACGGCTGATAACTCGAAATGTATTGTAAAGTCAGCCCGTCCTCCTGACCGATTTCGACGCCCATCCATGGGCTACGACTACCTTTTCTTTGCTTGCCCAAAGAAAAGGTAGCAAAAGAAAAGGCACTCCCAACACCACACTGACTCCTCAAGTAAATTACCAATATGAACGTCACCGCTGTGTAAGGGCCATCCTTGGCCCTGTCACCGCTTTTCACGCATCCATGCGTTGAAATGACTCATTGGCAATTTACTTTCGGGTGTGATGAGGGAGACACAAGGCGCTGATAAATTCTTGTGGTGCTTGCAAACTACTTAGCTACTTTTAAGAGAAAAACTAGAACTCGCAGTCAATACTAATCCCTTTACCGCAACCGAAAAACATACTTCTCGGCGGGTGAACCGCCTCCCACAAAACTATTTACACTGTGAGCTTGGAGGCTACGCTGATAGTTTTTGCAATGCTTTAAAGCAGCTTAACCGTAAAAATCGTAGACAATCTCACAAGCAACTTATTCCCCCCTCCATCACACCCGAAAAGCATAAGCCGATATGCAATGTGCCGACAGGATGTCGGGGCGACGCTTTCTTGGTTCGCTCTTTTTCGTCGTTTAAAAAGAATGAACGAGGAGCGCATGGATGCGCTTTGATATTAAACATGGAGGTTTATGTTGCTAACGGCTGATAACTCGAAATGTATCGTAAAGTCAGCCCGTCCTCCTGACCGATTTCGACGCCCATAGGCTAAGACTTACTTTTCTTTGATGCCTAAAGAAAAGACCCCCTCATCACTCGAAAAACATACTTCTCGGCGGGTGAACCGCCTCCCACAACGCTATATTATATATCGACTTGGATTTGAGGATTCGGTGTGATTTCGGGGAGGCGTTTTCAAAACCATCCGTTACACCAAAAGATAACCATTCGAATACTGAATAAAAAAATGGGTTAAAAATGCTTGTCTTTTATGTAACAATAGCGCGCAAATAAAAACCAATCGCAGCACACTAGGAAGTAGTACCGCGTATTGGTGGAACAGCTTTAACCAACAACAGTGGACATAAAAAATGCAAACAAGGATTGTGGTGTATGGTACTAACCATCCTGTACATGTCGTCGATTTTGAACTCACGACCTGTATCAATAGCGGCTTTTTACTCAAAGCGAACCTAGAATCCCAATTTGACCTGGCTGATGAATTACTTGTCGGCAATATGCTCACGTTTGAAATTGAGTCACCAGATGCAATATCAACGTATTTCACTGGGACTTTATTTGATATCCAATCTGGTTTTGTGTCTGAGCACACCTGTGGTGCAGAGGTAATCTTAAAGCCTCGCCTTGAGTTACTTAAGCAAACAGAAAAAAGCCAAATCTTTGTACAAGCCAATGTCCAGTCTGTCCTCAATAAGTTGATACAAAAAGCCGGCTATTCACAAGACCGGATAAAATGGCGAGTCACTAAAGACTTACCCACGCTACCGCAGTGTGTACAAGCGCTAGAAAACGACTACACCTTTTTCACCCGACTCTTAGCAAAGTACGGCTTAATCTATTGGTTTGAATGCCATGATTTTATTGAGTCGATAGTGATTGCCGAGGGGAACCTTGCAAGCCCCTATATTGAGCGAGGCTTGCTATCGGTGACAGATAAAGATGGTCTGGTTCACGAGCATAAAACCGGCTTTGTCGGGTTTACGCAGTGCCAAAGTCGCCATCGCTTTAGAATGGGTGGCTCCCAAGTGCATGTAAATGCCCATCCGCCTACCTCCGTCAGCTCGGCGCAGCGCAGCTATTTTGAACCTGCGGCACACAATCCCGCTGAGCAATTTGAGCGCACCGGCAATCTCGAGCTTGCCTATCAACAAGGTAAAAATGAAGTCACGCTGGTAGGAAACGTAGCCGAAGCCAATGCCGGTTATTCGTTTTCGTTAAATGGTAAATTGGGCACAGCGAAAGGTGGCGATTATACCTGTATTCGCAGTAAACAGGTGTATAAGCAAGGCAGTGCCAATGACCCCAAGCAAGTTGCATATCATAGCGAGTCGGTGTGTGTACCTCGGGGTGAGCCAATACGTATCGCGCCCCCAGAGCATAGTCCCAAGCCGATGGTGTTTACCGCCACGGTACGTTCATTGTCGGGGTCAAAGGCCAATCCTCATCTAGATACCCAAGGGCAATATGCCACGCAAGTACATTTTGATAGTCAAGTCACTGAATCAGTAAAGCGCCTCACACAATATGCCTGTCGCGGCCAAAAGCAACCGACAGGGTTACACTTTCCGCTCCTGCCAGACAGTAATGTGCTCATCGGTTGTATGAACAACGACCCTGACCAAAGTTATATTTTAGGCTTTGCCCTTAACGACACCCAACCGTCGGTTGTTACCAGCGCCAATAACGCCCAAAACGTGCTGTGCTCTCGCGGCCAAAACCTATTGATGTTTGATGACACTCTAAATACCCCGCATATTGTGCTGCAAACCTTAGCGAGTAATCAGTACTTAGTGTTACATGGGGATAAAAAGCAGCCTTATATTCACTGGCTTGCACAACTTGGTGCGATGAATATTTTTGCAGCCAAAGACATACAACTTGGCAGTGTAAAAAGTGCAATTCGACTACTCACCAATAAAACCTTTATTGCCAGCGCCAAACAACAACTGGCACTGGAGAGTAAAAAGTCGGTGATTATTGATGCCGCAACCAACCTAGACGTCACCGCCAATCAAATTGACGTCAGCGCCAAACAAAATATCACCCTTAAGGCGGGTCGCAGCCATCGCAGTGTTATCCAAAGTGATATCAACCTCAAGGCAGACAACAACCTTACCATCACCGCCCCGGCGGGAAGTCAAATCATTCAAAGTCAAGGCAATATCACAGTAAAAGGCAGTGGCTCTGGCAACCTCACCCTTGCCAATGGCGGCAGTGAAATCAGCATTGACTCAAGTGGTAACGTCAACATCTTTGCAGACAAGTTACTGACCTTAAAAGGCAAAGCCATGACCGTGTTTGACGGCAGCATGGAGCAAGATATTGGCAGCAAACAAAGCGCCACGATGCCGAGTGTTCCGCAAATTCAAGCGCTGTCTGAGAATGCTCGACTCTCACTGGCCGCCGATGGCATTGCCACCATGGCGAGCAGTACCATTGAGTTGTCTTATACCTATCAAGATGGCAGCCCAATTATGGGCGCACCTTATACCATTCGATTTGCAAACGGCACAGAGCTGACTGGTAACTTAGACGACAGCGGTAAAGCAAAAATTGAGAATGCCCCACCCGGTCAATACACCGTGCAATATGGTGAGGACAAACGCGATTACCTACCAGAAGATAATCGCCCTAAAAACCCTCTGTATGGACAAATCACCCCAGCGCGAGCGGCTGAAA
>NZ_JAKEVK010000303.1:0-3688 GCF_022398435.1 Pseudoalteromonas sp. Isolate6
CCCCAATGTAACACATTGGGGCCATTTCATTTCTGAAATGTCCTATCTAACTTCCCCAATGTAACACATTGGGGCCATTTCATTTCTGAAATGTCCTATCTAACTTTTCGCAGCCAAGCTTAAACAAACGCTGCACATTTTTTAGGTGCTTCTTCGCACCATCATGATTCATTGAAAAGCACACAAGTGCCGCAAGTAAAAAGATAATCGATGGACCGGGCACAACAAAGAAGATCAATGCTAGAATGCAAAACACGATACCAGCGAGGTCGTAAATAATTTTCATGTTATTTCCTCCTTTACAATAAGAGTATAAGATGCATGGTGAAATAAACTATTTCCAATTGTAACAAACCATAAAATTCTCAAGTTGATCATTAATCCTTCGTGATACAATTAATTCAAAGCAAGTAAAATATACCGTCATGATCGCAAATATTAGTCAGCAGGATTCTGCAAACGAACTTATCAACCTCTATCAAAGCAAACTAATTGATGCAGGTTTTAGTGGAGACATTGATTCGAGTTATGCAACTCGCCTTGTTACATCAACCGACAATAGTATCTATCAAGAAATCCCTCAAGCTGTATTGTTTCCTAGAACAAATCGAGACGTACAGCTTGCGCTGGAAATCGCCCAACAAGACCCGTTTTTATCTCTTACCTTTGGTCCGAGAGGAGGAGGAACTGGTACTAATGGTCAATCACTTACTCCAGGTATCGTGATAGATCTTTCGAGGCACATGAGAGAAATTCTTGAGATCAATGAACAAGAAGGTTGGGTTCGAGTTCAAGCGGGTGTAATCAAAGATCAGCTTAATGACTTTTTAAAACCTTACGGTTATTTCTTTTCTCCAGATCTCTCCACCAGTAACCGAGCAACAATTGGTGGTATGGTAAATACTGATGCGTCGGGTCAAGGCTCTCTCGTTTATGGTAAAACAAGCGATCATGTACTTGGGTTAAAAACCTTTTTGGTGGACGGTACAGAACTAAATACCTCAAAGTTAGCAATTGACAAAGCGGAGTTACTAGCTGAGCAAAACTCAAAGACTTCTCACATTTATGCGAATGTCATCGAGATCTGTCGAAACAATCGAGCACTTATACTTGAAAAATTTCCAAGACTAAACCGCTTTTTAACGGGTTATGACCTCGAAAATGTATTCGACGATTCACTAACCACTTTTGACTTGTCTCGAATTATTACGGGCTCTGAAGGTTCGCTTGGTGTTGTCACCGAAGCAAAACTCAATTTAACGCCAATTCAGCCATTTAAAACTTTGATCAATATTAAGTATGATTCATTTGAATCTGCACTCAGAAACAGTCCTTTCTTGGTTTCCGCTAATGCAACTTCGGTCGAAACCGTTGACAGTAAAGTCTTAGGTCTTGCCAAAGAAGACATCATTTGGCACTCAGTATCGGACTTAATTCAAGATGTACCCGGTGTTGAGATGCAAGGTCTTAACATGGTTGAGTTTAATGGTGAATCAGAAGATGAAATTTCATCTAAAGTCGATAGCTTATGTCAACGATTGGATCAGCTTATTGCGAACAAAGAAGCAGGTGTTATTGGCTATCAGCTTACCAATGATAAGGCGGATATCCTTAAGATTTATGCGATGCGTAAAAAGTCGGTTGGCTTATTGGGTAACGCCAAGGGCAATAAAAAGCCACTTGCTTTTGCTGAAGATACAGCCGTTCCACCTGAAAACCTTGCTGATTTTATCATTGAGTTTAGAGAGTTACTTGATAGTTATCAATTAGATTATGGTATGTTTGGTCATGTTGACGCCGGTGTTTTACACGTACGCCCAGCGCTTGATATGTGCGATCCTGAACAGGAAAAACTACTACGTGTGATCTCAGATAAGGTAGTGGCGTTAACCGCAAAATACCGAGGACTAATGTGGGGTGAGCATGGAAAAGGTTACCGAAGTGAATACGGACCTGAGTTTTTCGGTGAGCAACTATTTAATGAACTTCGTAAAATTAAAAGCTTGTTTGATAAAAACAATCGCTTAAATCCTGGAAAAATTTGTACACCACTGGATTCAGGTGACCAATTAGTGTCAGTCGATGCGCAGAAAAGAGCTTGGTTTGACCGAACAATCCCAACTGAAGTAAAAGTAAACTACGAAGCACCGATCAATTGTAATGGTAATGGACTTTGCTTTAATTATGATGATAAATCACCAATGTGCCCATCGTACAAGGTCACCAAAGATCGCAGAAACTCTCCAAAAGGACGTGCAGGCTTATTCAAAGAGTGGTTAAGACTCCAAAACAATAAAGGGGTTGATTTGATTGCGACAGAAAAACAATTAATCAACCATGAAAATGACACTACTTGGTGGGAGCGCTTTCTAAATACCCGTAAGAAAAGCGAATATGACTTTTCCCATGAAGTTAAAGCATCAATGGATGAATGTTTAGCCTGTAAAGCGTGCACAACGGCATGCCCAATAAAAGTTGATGTTCCTACGTTTCGCGCTAAGTTTTTAAACTTTTACTACAGTCGTTACAATCGACCACTTAAAGACTACCTAGTTGCGAACATTGAACGTGCACTACCTACTATGGCCAAGTTCCCAAATGTAGTTAACGCCCTACAAAGTAACAAAATATCAAACTTTTTCGTTGAACGGCTAATTGGCTATGTTGACTCGCCGGCACTAAGTAAGATGCAGCTTAACAAGTTAGTGCCGAACAAATATTTCTATTCAGAGGGCCGTTTCGAAAAGTTAAGCGATGAAGAACAGCAAAGCGTAGTATTTGTTGTTCAAGACCCCTTTACGAGTTTCTATGAAGCGGAATTAGTATCGGACTTTGTGCAAGTTATATCAAAGCTTGGGTTTTATCCACTCGTGTTACCATTTAAACCAAACGGTAAACCACAACACGTTAAAGGTTTTTTAAAGGAATTTAAATCGACCGCGAGCAGCGCTGCACAGTTTTTGAATACAATCAGTGAATATAACAGGCCTCTAGTTGGGCTCGATGCTTCTTTGGTGATGTGCTATCGCGATGAATATAATGATATCCTAAAAAAGAGTAGGGGTAACTTTAAAGTACAATTGGCGCATGAATGGCTTTCAACTGTTGAAATCCCGACGGCTGCGACAATCAGTCCGTCAAAATTTACGTTAATAAGCCACTGTACAGAAACAACAGCAATGCCTGAATCAAAAGGTGTTTGGCAAGGCATTTTTAATAAATTGAACTCTAATTTAGAAGCGGTTAATACCGGATGTTGTGGCATGGCGGGAACTTATGGCCACGAAACGCAAAACCAAGAAAATTCAAGAGCGCTCTATGAATCCTCTTGGCAGCATCATATTGATAACACCGCTCTAGATGAAGTATTAGTGACAGGTTTCTCTTGTCGCTGTCAGGTTAAACGCTTTAAGGGAATAAAACCAAAGCACCCACTTCAAGCACTTAACAAAATGTTAGATTAAATCCTAAGAATGCCCAGTTTACTGGGCTTTTTTATAATTAATTTTAACTAAAGCCAATATTGGCTTAATATGACTTTATGTATGATGTGTTCCCTCATGCTGAAAGGAGCCAATATAATACCAATTAGCTTAAAATTAAGTGATCTATTTTGAGGCGAGAAAATCTTGTCGACAACACCGCTATCGCAGGCTGCTATTTCCTAGGTACTCACATCAATGTAAGC
>NZ_JAKEVK010000304.1:0-3681 GCF_022398435.1 Pseudoalteromonas sp. Isolate6
CTTTAAATATGTTATCTTATCACAAATATAAAAACAACATCCCAGCAATTCTTCTATTGACTATTTAACACGCAACCCCAATAGTGAACTAATAATCCGACAACGACAAAGCTATCAGCAGGTAAAAAGGACTGTTTAATGGACTATTTAGTTGCCATTACCTTATTTGCAATTGCATCTTCCGTAACGCCCGGGCCAAACAATATTATGGTAATGACGTCTGGTGTTAATTTTGGCTTAAGGAGAAGCATTCCACTACTAAGCGGTATTTGTGTAGGTTTTTCGATTATGCTTTTGTTAGTCGGCTTAGGTTTTGCGCAGCTTTTTGAGTTGTTTCCTAATTTGCACTTTATTTTAAAGTGCATTGGCGTCATTTATCTTCTATATCTTGCCTACCTTGTCGCGATGTCTTCACCTACAACGGATGCAGACGCAAGCGCTCAACCTTTTTCGTTTGTAAAAGGCGCACTATTTCAGTGGGTAAACGCAAAAGCGTGGATTGTGGCAATAGGTGCTATTTCAACTTATACCTCCACTGGCGCAGATTTTATGAGCCAAAACTTGATGATCACCATTGTCTTTTTATTGGTGTCATTTCCTTGTGTTGGGATCTGGTTGGTGTTTGGCTCATCACTCAAGTACGTGTTAAAAAATGAGCAAAGCCTTAGGTGGTTTAATTTTGTGATGGCTGCATTACTTGTACTGTCTGTAATGCCTATCGTGCTGGAGATCTTTGCAGGATAATTCCCTGCAAAGATTACCGTGTTATTGTTACTTGTTGTCCGTTTTTTACCGACGGGCGATCACCCACACTGCATGTACAATTCCTGGTATATAACCCAACAATGTCAGCAAAATATTTAACCAAAAAGCCCCGCCAAGACCGACTTGTAAGAATACTCCGAGTGGTGGAAGCAATATTGCAATTATGATCCTCAATAAATCCATTGTTCTCTCCTAAAAGTTATAGACGCTTTCATGTTGCATGGGTTATGCCAACTCAAAGGAATGCCTTTTGCATTAACCCAACAACAGTATAGGAGATAAAAAATGCCAGATTGGATTAATCTTGACTTAGCACTCATTTGGTATCACTTTTACCAAATAATTTTTGCGTTTTTACTTACATTACCTTTGGCTATTAATAGAGAAAGTCGCTCTGATAGCGCGGGGCTTAGAACATTCCCATTAGTCGCTATTTCCTGTTGTGCATTTATCTTAACAAGTATGGATGTCTATGAGTCACACGAAGCGCAAGCAAGAGTAATGTACGGTGTTATTACTGGAATTGGTTTTATTGGTGGCGGCTCGATTGTGAAAAATGATAACTCCACGCATGGCACTGCAACTGCTGCAGGTATTTGGTTAACCGGTGCAATAGGGATCTCAAGCGCATATCAACGATATGAAATCGCAATTGTGTTAAGCGCGGTCGGATTTTTGGTATTTCGCTTACTAGAACCGTATAAAAAGCCTTCGAGTTCGCAATAGACTTACGTTGAACTTTTCGTTCTTTTGCTCGATACTTGCCGCTTGAGCTCTAACTTTTCGCCGAAAAAGTACTCGTAAACTAAAACAGCGATAAAATAAAAGAATCCAAAAACGCTGATATCAATAAGTAACTTACCGAAGTCAAAGGGATCTTCGAATAAAAAATATTCAAAATTAGTAACGTAAAAGGCTAACTTAGTCAAAAAAAATGCGGGTATGAGTGAGATGATAAATTTCAAATTAATGTCCTTTTAATTTGGTATTAATTACTTTCCTGTAAGCAGTCTAACTGCTTTTTTCTAAAATTGCACGCAATATACATTTTATTTCGATAGTTTACAAAGAGTTACTAACCTATCAGCTGAACACTAGGCTCAGCTGATAAGTAAACATCAAAACTTGATGATAGTCGAGACTGCTTCCTCGTCTGCCGTTTCAATAGACATCTTTAGTTCACGATTTTGCCAATCAATATCTATCAAGCCGTAATTACTTCCCGACTTATTGATCAAATGGCGGTTAGATGTTGTCAACTTTGCGATGTCTTTGCTTATCGCACCAACTCGTCCGGTTGGAATAATGGCACCTGCTGGCGCGCAGTTGCCCCACTCACCTTCGATACCTTTTTGGTTATCATCCACTTGGGTATAACACCAAGGTTTATCGTTGTCTCGCGTGATACAACCTTGATAGGTTACACCTGCATATTTGAACGGTAATTGGCATGCTTTGGCAAAATTGCCATCCCCTTTGTCGTCTGCGTAAATCGGTAATCTTAATGGGTTTTCGATATGATAAGGCCAGTTTTGACCAAACCCTGATGCTGTTACTTCATAGACGTTAACCGCTTGACCATATGTGCTGCTTGCTGGAATAGTCTTTTGCAGAAGCTCTCCCCAATGCTGATCGCCAGACAAAAATACTACGGCTTTAGTCTTTCCTTCATTCACAGATTTTTGTACTAACCTTAGCAAGCGCTCTCTTTGTGCTGGCATCTCTGCCCAAGATTCATAACTAGTACCTGACATATTTGTTTCTTCTAATGACTCGATAGCAGCATTAAACGTTTTGCCGTCTCCGTAAGCACAGTAGCTAGTTTTACTTCTACCTCGATGTAGCGGGGGCAGCACTTGAATGCCGCTTGCAATAAGCTTGATTTCTGACGGTTTTTGCAACTCTTGCTCAAGCCATTGCCACTGCGCCTCTCCCAATATGGTGCTACTTTCACCTTCACACGCACCATAACTTGAGAAAGTTGGTGAGCGGAAGTAACGGGCATCCAATGTGATCACATGTGTGGTTTCGCCCGAGCCACCCAGCATTTTTGCTTCGTAAATACCAGCTTGACCATTTAGTCTTGGATCAGTCTTATCGACATCAAAGTGACGCAAATATTCTTTCTGCGCATTTGCTTTCTGTGGATAATGTTTGCCTTCATTATTCCAGCCAAAATCGTGATCATCCCAAGTCGCCATCACCGGGATCTTAGCCTCTAAAAACTTGCGATATTCACTATTATTCTTTTTATCATCGTACTTCTGGCGCATCACAGCCATATCAGTGGTATCTGCGTAGATATTGTCCCCTAACCAAAGAAACAAATCCGGTTGCTGACCAATTAACTTCGCGAGCGCTTCGGGCATATCACCTTTGGTTTTGAAACATGAGCCTAGCGCAACTCTATCTAATCGTTTACTTTGTAAGGGTTGAGTGTGAGATAACAGCGCTGGCGGCTCCTCTGGTTGACATTCTTCCCAGCCACCCTCTTCGACATAGCACCAAGGTGCGGTGTGATTTCGGGTTGTACAGCCATAAAACCTTTCACCTTGATACTCCGATGGCGTTTTACACGCTTTTCCGGTTACCGTTTTGAATTCTGGGATAGTTTCTGTTCTGACATGACCCCATGTTGCGCCTTCGATACTTTGTTTTAAATAGCACCACTGCGAACCTGAATTATTTTTATCTGTCGTACCTTGATACTGTGCGGCTAAATAGTTAAAAGTGGATTTACAAGACTCGTAGTGAACTTCCGGCTGCGCACTGATAACGCTACTTGTAAGCATCAAAACGGCTGGTGTGAGAGTGTAAGCTTTCATCGTTTCCTCGGTATTTGAATGTCGGCATCCTTGCTAGTTTTCCTTGCGGGAACGAAGTCTAATTCGGTAATGTTAAATTTTAGTTTAATAT
>NZ_JAKEVK010000305.1:0-3667 GCF_022398435.1 Pseudoalteromonas sp. Isolate6
TTATATTACAGCACCTTGTAATAGAGATTTAACCTGTAGCACTGTAGCGCGTGCTCTTGCAATACAACCCAATTAACATACCTGCTAAGTGTGCAAAATAGCGACGGCTAAATTTTGATTTTTTGAACAATCAAAATCTTGATGCTAGACAAGTATTTACATTCCAATTACCCTATATCATTAACAAAAAATAAGAATCAGTAATCATATGTCTCTGACACAGTTTTCGGATAGCCATATTGTCGATGTTTTCCAGTCTGACAAATACCAACTACTTGAAAAGGTTGGAGAAGGTGGGTTCGGTAAAGTTTTCAAAGCACGCCAAATAAATACAGGGCAAATCGTTGCACTAAAGTTTTTGGCGTTAGAACCACAACTGGAAGCGACGAAAAAACACAGATATGCAGAACGTTTTAATCGTGAAACCTTACTTTGCAGTCAATTAAATCACCCAAATATCGTACGATTATTAGATAAAGGACAATTAAATGAAAATTTAATGTTCGGGGTATTTGAGTATGTGGAAGGGCAAACGCTACGAGACTATCTAAGTCAAAATGGCGCAATTGATTCTGTGTATGCAACTGACATCATGTTGCAAGTTTTAGATGCGCTAATTCACGCCCACCAACAAGGTATTATCCACAGAGACATAAAACCAACCAATATTATGTTAAGCCAGTCTGGCGCAAAGACTTATGCCAAAATACTTGATTTTGGTATTGGTACACTGGCACAAGAAACACGCCAACATGACTTTGAAACAATCACGCTTACGCAAGAAACACTGGGCACCCCCTCTTACAGCGCCCCAGAACAATTACGCGGTGAGCCTGCTTCAGCTAAATCTGATCTATATGTCTGGGGGTTAGTATTTTTGGAATGTTTGACTGGTGTTCCTGCGGTAACAGGCAACAGTGTCGCATCGATTTATCACAAACAATTAAGCGATGTGCATATTCCGATTCCAAGCGCCCTACTTGGCCACCCTCTTGCTGGGCTTCTCAGACGCGTGCTCAATAAAAGTGCATTGGAGCGGGTGATCACCGCAACCGAGGCATTTTCTGAACTTGCAAGAATGAATGTATCTAACCTTGTTGGTGTGCTAAATGATGTTAAAGCCCAACATGGTTATGATGAAACCACAGTGATGCTCCGTGATGACGACCCTAATCATCGTGCCATTCAAGAATATACCGCGCTTACTGAGCGCAAGCAGCTCACAGCTCTTGCTGTAAGACTAAGCGTTAAAGCACTCGACAATCACGGCAAAGATTACGATGTCATCGACACCGTTTATAAATCTCAGCGCAATCACTTTATTGATATCGCAACTCGTTATGGTGCATACCACGTAGGCAACCTTGCTGATACCAGCTTGTTTTATTTTGGCTACCCAGTGAGCAGCGATAACGACGCACGATTATCTGCAAGGACCGCACTTGAAATGATAAGCGAACTTGCCAAACGTAACGCACTGATGCAAGAAGCACACGGAGTCTCTCTCAACGCTCATATTGGCATTCACACTGGTGTATTTATTACCTACGCCAATGCTGTTCCTGAAGGTCACCACGCTAATATTGCAGCAGCACTATCCCGTGAAGCTGGCGAACGCCAAATCTTATGTAGTGCAGAGTCACGCTCACTCTTGGATGCTTTCTCCGAGTTTAACCTCTACGGACAGTTGCAAATTGGCCCGCTATTCGAACTAACTCCGGTATACAACTTACAGGGTGAGCGTCGCATAGAAGCGTTTGGCTTTATGCGTGGTACAAGAAATCATCATGAACTTGTTGGTCGTCACCTTGAGCTGGAACAGACACTTTCACTCATAAATAATAAAGCTGAAAGCGCAACCCGCATCGCTTACATTCATGGTGAAGCTGGGATTGGAAAATCTAGGCTACTGCAAGAAATCCGTGTCAATGCACCACAATATCAACATTTAGTCGCCCAATGCTTACCAGAGCATCAAAATAACGCTCTATATCCAATTTTAACGTTGGTCAAGTACCTATTTAACACCGAACAGCTTGACGCTCATTCAGCTAATACTGTTTTTAGTTATGTGTTATCAAACATGGACAGTGAGCTCGATTTAGAGCAAGCGATCCCTGTGTTGCTAGTTTGGCTCAATATCTCACTTGGTGATGAAATTACGCCTTCTACACTTTCTCCCGATGAGCAGAAGCAAGTGTTGTTTAAAGGGCTTTGCGCATTGTTACTGTCAAACCGTCACGGGCTCAGTAAGTTTAAACTTTACATTATTGAAGACATTCATTGGGCAGATAGCACCACCTTAGAGTTTTTACATCACTTTGTCGGTGCGCTCGCTTCAGGTGATGTTTTACTAAGCACTTCGAGACAAGCGGTGCCAACTCAGTTAAAAGACCTCACCTTAGTGGATGTCTGCCTGAAAAAGCTAACCGAGAAGGCCACCGAAGACTTTATCATTAACTTGTTTGATGGCCGCAGAGTGTCAGAGCAAGTTCTCAAGTTGCTAACCGGTCGTACCGACGGGATCCCGCTATTTATTGAAGAACTCGTCAATATGCTTAAGCAAAAAGCATTAGTTGGGGATAAAGGAGGAGAGATTGACTTCCTCGCACCAGACAAACTTGACCAAGTACCCACGAGTTTAAGAGAATCACTGCAACAAAAGCTAGACAACCTTCATCATGCCAAAGAGACAGCGCAACTGGCGGCAACCATCGGCCGAGAGTTTGAATACAATTTACTTATTGCTACATCATCCTTAAGTGAAAGCCAAATTCAAAACGACTTAAATGAGTTAATGGCTAACGATCTTATCGTGCATCAACGTCGTGTTGATAACGATAGCTACATTTTTAAACATGCTTTGGTAAGGGATGCTGCCTATGAAAGTATGGGTAAGCATGAATCATATACACATCACATGAGCATAATTGAAGTACTCAACAACACAGGAATGAGTCAAAAGCAGCCCCTACTTACAACCCATCATTTAGCAAAAGTGGGAGATCATAATGCAGCTGTTGAATTATTACTAACATCAGCAAAAAGTGCAGCTGCCATTTACTCTGTCGCAGAGGCCAGTATTTACTATGCAGAAGCATTGAACTTCTTTCAGAATGGGTTAATTGATAACCAGCCCTTACTCCATAAAATTAAAAATGCGCTTGCTTCATCACGGGTTGCATACAATGGTTGGCTAGACACGTTGGCTAAAAAGCACGTGCTTCAAAATATCAGTGAACTCGCCACAATTTTAGACCCTAAAGAGCGCTTCATTACGATGAGAGGTGAATGGCTACACGCCTACGCTACTGGTGATATATTAAAAGCTCATAATATTGGATTACAGCTGCACGAAAACAAAAACGAATATCCACCTCACCAACACCCAGTGATCTTCGAGCTCTTATCGCAATCCTACTTTTCGCTAGGAGAGTTTGACAAAGTAATTACGCTTGTCGATACGTTACCAAAAGAGGGCTTCTTCGATAATAGCTCTCAAGCCATAACTGATAATTACGGCTTTTGCTCTGAACTCACTTGTATTGCTTTTAAAGCGCTATCACAGTTGCTCACTGGTAAGGTTGATTTGGCACAAAGCGCCATGAACGATTTAGCTGAGCTTTCCAAAAATATTAATATAAATGACATTAGCTCAGCAACAAAT
>NZ_JAKEVK010000306.1:0-3646 GCF_022398435.1 Pseudoalteromonas sp. Isolate6
TTTAATATGTTTTGAGCTAAATGGGGTTACTTGTTTTAACAACTCATCAAGCTTTGTCTGAGATGTCAGTTCATATGAATAGTTACTGACGCTATAGTTTCTTGTTATGGTGGTGGTCTGTGGAGCGTATATTCAAAGAAAAGGACGTTGCTGTCGCCACCTATTTGCTCTTCAAAGCCTAACTTTTTTAGTAAATTAGACGATGCTGTATTTGAACTATCCACACCCCCAATGAGTTTCACCCAAGACTCTGACAATAAGGCCGCTTCGATGAAGCCTTTAAGTAATTCAGTTGCGAGCCCTTTCCCCCAGTACTTTTCAGCTATTAAATATCCGATATGAGCTTCTCGTTCATTTTCTACATATACGAATAAAAACCCAATTAGCTCCTGAGTTTCTGACCTTACTTGAAGTAAACGGCTATCCGATAACATTCTCTCGATCCAGATTTCAGCTGCTTGGATAGAGTTGATGTCATGAAAATAAGGAGGAAGGCTCTGGACTACTGAAGGAGTAAGTATCTTAGGGATTTGCTCAAGTAGTGATGTGCGAGCCGAAGAAGAGAAATCATCTTCAACTTCTGCTATGACTAATCTTGAAGTCTCAAATGAAGTTGACATCTCACCTTCCTGTTTCGCTAAAAATCATCACGAGTCTGTAGAGTTACTCGTTTTCAATATATTTTCCATTGTTGTGCCAACCTTAGCCGAGTTCTTTAGTTGATTCAATCATCTACTCTAAATGTCACCGTTATTATTCTGCTGTGAATTATGGATTCATATTAATAGGTATTTTATGTCGTACAATCTGGCGAGATGGAAATGACAACATACAATCTCGTCACCACAGCACGTGGCCACAGTGAAAATCATCTCGCCCCCCGAGGTGCTCAATGGCGCTTATGCGGGGATATCTACGACACCCGTGATAATTTTCACAGAAATTTAAGCACAGATTTTCGGATAATTTATCCTTATGTTCACTTTGGTGAGTGCAGACCCAAGCGATTGCCTTCTGTATCTAAAAATAACGCGAAAAAACCGCTTTCGTCAGCATGTGGGGTTTTGGGGGTCAGTATTTTCCCACCGCTTTCTTCTACTTTTGATAGCACTTGCTGTAAGTCTTCACCCGCGTTTAAATACAGAGTGACGCCAGTGCTGGAAGGAGTGTAACCTTCGCCTTGAACAATCACACCTATGGTAGATTGCCCTTCATACGGGAAGAGTGCCATTGTCATTTCAGGCATATCTATGGTTTCAATGGAGACCGCAAAAATGCGGCTGTAGAACTTTACGGCGCGGGTTAAGTCGGTTGCTGGAATTTCAAAAATTGATGCGAAGCTATGCATGTCGTTGTCCTTATTTTTTATTTAAGTTAGCCAGTACCTCGAGTGACTAGCGTTGTGTCTAGGTGCTCGTTTAGCTTAAACGATAGCAGGTTTAGGGTAGCTCTAGTGGATAATTATCAATTGTAAAAAAGCGACAGTGTTATTTATAGAAAAGTAGTGAAAGCGCCATGCTTTCGTCATTGAGAAAATCTCGCGGGTTTACCCCTGTGAGCGCTTTAAAGTCCTTAATAAAGTGAGATTGATCATAGTAATTGCTTTTGTACGCGATGTTGGTGAGGTTGTCTTCACGATTTATGAGGAGTGTTAACGCGCTTTGCAAGCGCACAAGTTTACTTAAATGTTTTGGACTTATGCCGACAAGGTCTAAAAACTTCCGCTCTAGTTGGCGTCTTTTGTTGGGATTTGATTTGGTGATTGCATTAATAGATATATCGCCATTTTGTGCAAAGATAATATCTACCGTTGTTTTTACAATGTGCTCAATTGTCTGCGGGTCGCTCAGTTTATGAAGAAGGAAGGCCTCTAAAACCTCAATCCTTTGGCGTGTGTTTTGTGCTTGAATGATATCGCTTTCTAGCTTTGTGGCCTCATCGGGCTTAAATAATTCGTAAATCGAAGTTTCCTTATTTTTTAAGTTTTTTATCGGTTTCGAGATAAAGTGGGAAAAGGCATAAGGAAAGAAGCTAGCTGCAAAGGTGCGAACATCTCCAGTTGGTTGAATATAAAAAGGCGAAACCGTTTGTCCAAGTACCATGGCGCGAGGTTGCAGTATGTAGTCATGCTCCGAAGTATAGCGCTTAATGTCATCAGCCAATATAAAGGCCAACTCAATACAGCCATCAGGAACAATGCGTTGCTTTACAGCACTCTTATCCGCAGCAACTTCCAGTGTCCAAAAGCAATTGATAAATGAGGATAAATTTTCACTAGGTAAAAATTTTTTGTAATCCATAAAACCTCCGTATTTAGCTATGGACGGTTGAAAAATAGAGCAAATAAAAACAAAACTACATTAGACGCTGGTAAATTTAGCAACGTTTAATGGCCAGCTTTTTAGGTGCGCTTAACTTGTTCATTGCTTAACAACCGAAGTTTTACCACTGTTTGACATGCCACAAACAACAATCATGCTAATTATCTATCTTTTTTGAAAATGTATTTTAGCAAACTAATTTTTGATCAACGGGTTAGCAGTTTTGAGTCTAGTATCAAATTTACATTAAGGGAATAGTATGTAACTTTTACGAACAGTCCTTATGCGTTATGGCACTTGGTCGGATGATGATTGTATCGCTGCCGTAATTTCCATTATTTGTTGACGCAACCAGTGTACACCTGGATCTGCCTCAGTACGAATATGATATGCCATACTAATTGGGGCTGGCGATACATTAAGCGGTAGAGGTTGGCTCACCAAACTTCCGGTAGCGATCTCTGAGTGTGCTACTAGATAGGGCAGCACACAGAGTAGATCTGTTTGCTTAATCAAATCAATTGCAGCAGAAAAGCTATTGACTGTCACTGCAATACGCCGCTGTAGGTGATGTTTTGCTAATGCCGAGCAGACCACACTGCTCGTATCGCCGGATAGGGATACCATCAGATGATCTGAGTTCGAGAATAGCTTTAGAGACAGGGCTGATTGAGCAAGTGGGTGTTCCGGCCTCATCAGGCAAACAAAATGATTATCAAATAGGTGCTGGCGAATAATTTTGCGGTTCTGGTTTTCATAGTAGTCCACCACCAAGTCAACTTTAGCATCGAGCAACAGTGATTCCCCATTACCACGAAACGGCATTGCGTGCAGATTGATTTTCGGTGCCTGCTGCTCAATCCGTTGACGTAGTGGCAGCCAGAGTATACGGGTCATTCCGTCAGTCAATGCGATACGAAATGTGCGTTCGCTTCTAGTAGGAGCAAATTGTTGTTCGGAGGTCGCTTCGATTAAAGTCTGAATTGCCGGACGGACTTCTCGCCATAGTACTTCGGCTCTCGGTGTTGGTTTGATCCCTCGACCATCACGAACAAACAGAGGGTCTTTCCAGACATAGCGCATCCTTGAAAGAGCTTTTGACACTGATGGTTGGGTCAACGCTAGTCTATCTGCTGCAGCTGTAACCGATTGTTCAGCCATTATGGCGTCAAAAATTACTAGCAGGTTGATATCAAGCTTAGCCATTTTCCCTCATTTATTTTTCTTAGTGCAACTTCCATAACGAGTGTGATTTCGAGGTTTCGACACTCTGACCTTGATCTGTGAATACAACGTATAACTCATTCCTTTATAGAATGATATAT
>NZ_JAKEVK010000307.1:0-3645 GCF_022398435.1 Pseudoalteromonas sp. Isolate6
CTAAAAAAACAATAATAGCAATTATGACAAATACGAAACCAGTATACTTCTAGCTGTGAAGACATTAAAAACACAACCAATAACTATAAACACCTGTTAATAATGATAATTTTTTAATGAGCCATTTCACGGGAATAAGCATAGTATTATGTAGCTCAATATTTACTGCAGACACTACTGAGCAAGCAGAAAAACGTGGCAATTGAATTCATGAGTAAATTTTAGATAACGTAAATTACTCCAAACTTTGGCTCACTTTTAACGGATGAGGTATTTGGCTCTTGTGGACCACACTATATTATGCTGAATGAAGTAAATCTTAACAAGACTATTACGTGTTAGAGAAGAAATTGCACGTGATACACAGTTCAATTTCCTTTCAGGATTTAGAAACACTGAAACGAGATTAAAGCATTATGGTAGTACAGTAATATATAATAATTAAGACCCTATATTTCTTGGCAGAATTTAACCTAACCAAGTTATACAAGACTTACGCACTTATTGAACAGCTAAAAAGCCAATAAAAACTGATGGATTAAGATGGTTTAGTTAGCTCTGAACCATCTTACTTTTATTATCAACGGTTAGCACATCCTCACGGATAACTTGCTTTACAACGCCAGCATTAAAATTTCTTTCGCCTTCGCTAAATCAATATCGCCGTGCTCACCTAATGCCGTCATACCGTTCTTTTCTAGGTTAGCGATAACTTCCTGTACTGCTTTTTCGTCTAATTGGTAATCGGCTAAACGCGTTTGCACCACCATCGACTCAAAAAAGTCCTGAACTGCTTTTATCGTTTGGTCAATTTGCTGTGCTTCATCCGCCGCTGTAATACCAAATACACGCTCACCAAGTTGCTTGATTTTTTCAGCCTTTTTGTCTCGTTGCACATACATCACCGCAGGTAATACAATCGCGAGCGTTTGCGCGTGGTCAAGGTTATACAATGCCGTTAGCTCGTGACCAATCATATGCGTTGACCAATCCTGTGGTACGCCTTGACCAATAAGGCCATTTAGCGCCATAGTCGCAGACCACATAACGTTTGCTCTTACATCATAATTGTTAGGCTCGCTTAACGCCTTTGGCCCTTCGCTGATAAGCGTTTGTAAAATACCTTCTGCGAATCTGTCTTGCAGTGGCGCATTTACTGGATACGTTAAATACTGCTCAATCACGTGAACAAACGCATCCACTACTCCATTACTCACTTGGCGAGGCGGTAATGAGTAGGTGTATTCTGGGTCGAGTACCGCAAACTGCGGCTGTACCGTCGGTGACGAAAACGCACGCTTTTGCGAAGTTGCCTTTTTAGTAACCACTGAGTTGCCGTTACTCTCAGAGCCTGTAGCAGGTAAAGTAAGCACAGCACCAATCGGTAATGGATTGCTAAAGCTTGCACCTTTTACCAAAATGTCCCAAGGCTCACCGTCAAAATTCACAGCTGCCGCCACAAACTTTGCGCCGTCAATAACACTGCCGCCGCCAACTGCAAGAATAAAGTTCACATCGTTTTGCTTTGCTGTCGCGACCGCTTGCATTAGTGTTTCATATGTTGGGTTTGGCTCCACACCACCAAATTCCACAACCTCAACGCCAGTCAGCGCACTCATTGCTTGGTCGTATACACCATTGTTTTTAATCGAGCCGCCGCCGTACAGTAGCAGCACCTTTGCAGCTTCTGGTAATCGTGAGGTGATTTCACTCATTTGGCCTTTACCAAAAAGAATTTCGGTTTGATTTTTAAATACAAAATTAAGCATGCTCAATTCCTTACTGTTGAATATTCGATTCTTTCGCTAACATTTCTAGCAGCTTTTCTGCTAGTAATTTGTCTGAAAATGGGTTTTGCCCCGTAATTAGCTCTCTATCAACAACCACTTTTGGCTGCCATGCATTTGCAAACTGCATCTTTCCTCCAGCCTGAGACATCGCTGCTGCTGGGTAAAAGTTAAGCTTTTCGCCATTTAACGTGCTTTCAAATACCTGTTCTTCTGGGTTCGAAAATATCGTCATTTGATATCCGTCATAAATCCAGTTTTTCGCTTGAACAGGTGATTGTGTTGTTAAACTCTGATAATACGCTTTTGGTTCACTTTGCGCCGACAGCAACGTAATTGGGCCGTGGCAAATCGCGGCTGTAGGTTTATTCTCGCGGTTAAAATGGCGCAAAATTTCACCCACCTGCGGATTATTCGCCAAATCAATTAATGGTGCATGCCCGCCTGGAATAAATACCGCATCAAACTCGTCTAACCCCGCAGCAAGGATCTCGCTAAAACTCGCGGTATCGTTAATGTCTGGCAGATTAGCAATAAATTTTTTGATGCTTTGTAATTTAGTCTCATCACCGCCAAAGTAATCAACCGTCACTGACTTTTGATCAACAGCAGGGGCATTACCTTTTGGTGTTGCTAATACTAGTTTATATCCAGCATCCACCAACGCCTTTGCTGGGATCCCAAACTCATTGAAATAATAACCTGTTTCTATTGTCTCGCCACTGGCAAGTTCCATCGAGGTTTCGCTCGAAAGTAACACTAATACCTCACCTTCACTTGCATGGGCACAAAGCGCAAGTGCTGAACCCAACAACGATGACACCCACACTATCGTATTCACTAAACTCTTGTTCATCCCGGCTCCTCATACCAGTTCAATATCGACAAGTTTAGGTGATTTGCGGATACAGGAGAATTCGGATAAATTGGTAGGAGCAATCAGAATATTTATGGCTTGAATGTTTTATGTCTCATCTCACCCAACTAAAAACTTTTGTGGAAGTATACCGCTGCAAAAATATCACCAAGGCTGCGGCCAACTTGGGGATGTCGCAGCCGGCTGTCACTGCACATATTCAAACCATGGAAGCGGTAGTAGGAAAAGCCTTGTTTGAACGTCAAGCACGAGGTGTAAAACCAACGCCAACAGCACATGACTTAGCGCTGCAGGTGTCTGGTCATATCGATATTTTAGAGCAGAAAATCACCTCAATTCGGGCACGCTCCAATGCGGTGTTTGGCACACTAAATATTGCCGGCCCCGCGGAGTATTTAAGCTTTGTCTCCGGTCCACAAATCGCCAACTTATTGCAAGCGGGCAACATTAACGTGGTACTTCATATTGGCAATAAAATTAACATTTTCGACGCACTAATAAACGACACCGCAGACATCGCTATTGCCGCCTCTGCGCCAGACCCCACAACCTTTGACTATCTCGTTCTAGATAAAGAACAACTGTGGCTAGTGATGAACCGTTTAGAGGGCCGAGAAATTCAAGACAGCGATA
Source organism: Pseudoalteromonas sp. Isolate6 (assembly GCF_022398435.1). Lineage (NCBI taxonomy): Bacteria > Pseudomonadati > Pseudomonadota > Gammaproteobacteria > Alteromonadales > Pseudoalteromonadaceae > Pseudoalteromonas > Pseudoalteromonas sp. Isolate6. Next base: position 3,298 of record NZ_JAKEVK010000307.1, read on the forward strand.
TTACCGCCGACTTACTCTCAAGCTATAACGTCGTCACGTACGACCAAGACTTACCTTTGGTAAGACAATACTTTGACCGTGTATTTAATGCGAGCTGCAACTCTAATGTTATTGCTATTTGCCCAGACATTAGAGCAATTGCTAACATCATTCGCTCTGGAATAGGTTACTCCGTTCTCCCCGATTATCTCTGCCGAGATCTCATTAAAGCAGGTGAACTGATCCAGCTTGGCCCTGTAGGCCCCGAAAACAACATCTATTTGGTATGGAAAAAGGGCGCGTTAAAGCACCCTCGCATTGCTTTTGCGAAAGATGTGATCTCCGCCTTTGCTAATATTAATTATCTTT
>NZ_JAKEVK010000308.1:0-3632 GCF_022398435.1 Pseudoalteromonas sp. Isolate6
CAGTAAGATCCTCTATTTGGAAGTTCCAAAAATTCTTTCTTTTTGGAATACCCGTAAGCTGACTTTAGCATTGCAAGTTGGGGGGACTTATGACCAAGCCTAAACGCCGCCAGTGGAGCCGTGTAGTCGCTCGCAGCCTGCCTGAGTCCTTACAACTTTGTAAGGAGCATGGAATGGCGACACGCAATATGAGCGTCCCACGCATCGCCGATAGAACGGGCGTAAGCACCGATATGCTTTATAAATACCTTGGTAATGGCGATATGCCAGCAAGCCTGTTAATACCATATATGGCTGCTACAGGTAGAGAATACCCACTCCAATATATGGCACACAGCCTTGATAAGCTGGTTGTCGATATGCCTAAAAGCAAAAAGCCTTCAATGCCAACATTGAATCATCTAAACCAATTTGCAAATCAGGTAATTGGAATGGCCATGCAATTGGAAGAAGGTGGTGGAAACCATCAACACGTTGCAGAGCAAATAGTCGTTCTGATGCAAGAATTGGCTTACCAAAAACTCGAAGTCGAACGTCTCGACGATCCCCAGCAGCAGCTTATTTAGGAGCAAATAGTATGACTATCAAAGACCAAATTGCGCCTAAAAAACGCCAACCAGAGCAAAATACAAGCATTTGTATTGGTAAGCATGCAGGTAAAACTGTGCTGCTAATGAGTATGGAGCAGCTAAAAGCGCTGGCACACGGAAAACCACAAGGAGAGAACGCATGAGCTTATTAACCAAACCCGTTAGCGCTGAGCATATAAGCGTACACAACAACCGCCCTTTAATTCAGTGCAATTGTTGTAAACGAATTGAGCAAGCAAAGCAGGCGGTAACTAAAAGCGCATGGCTGCAAGCTGCAAACCATATTGGATGGCGTCATGTTCAAAGTGAGGCGTTTGATATCGATGTTGTGTGCCCCAGTTGCGTGAGTGATTTTAACAACCCAGTTAGAAAACCAATGAAGCCCATTAAGAGAGTGTCAGCATGAGCCAATACATATCAGCACAAGTGCAACGTGTACTGGCAGCGGTTGAGTTGATGGCGGGTAAAGAGCTGGATGGTGTTGAGCCAAAGCTGCTGGCTAAGGAGTTAGACACCAGTCCAGCTGATGTAACGCGCATATTGGCAAATTTGGCACATGCGGGATGGGCTGAGCGTCTACCGGGGAATGAAAAGCGCTGGCGCTTACATAAAAAGCCAGTGCAGCTGAGTAACACGGTAGACCATAACATGAAAAACGTACTGCGCAACTTACAGCAAGAGTACAACAACTACAGTATTTTGAGGTAGTTATGAGCGAGAAAGATATAACACCGACGGTTGAGAAAGCACTAGTTGACGGGAAAGACTTGCTTGCTTCAAAAGAGCAAGTATTAGTTGAGTTAGGTCAAATACAGGCTTTTGACTTTATACAAAAACTGGCGACTGTCGCCAGTTTACGCTTACTCCAAAAAGCTAAGGAAACCAAAGCATATAAAGGGCTAGTCTATTCTGATGAAAGTGGAAAAGTGGCGACTGTCGCCACTTGGGATGAGTACTGTACTCACAAGTTGGGTGTGGCAAGACGCACTATTGATGACCGATTAGTGAATCTTCAACAATTCGGAGAAGAGTTCTTCGAGCAGTCACAACGTATGCAGCTTGGTTATCGGGACTTAAGAGCCTTACGTCAATTACCTGAAGAAGATCAAACATTGGTTATTGAATCAGATGCCGTTGAAGCAGGTGATAAAGAAGCCGTAAAAGAGCTAATCGATGAACTCAAAGCCAAGTATGCCAAAGAGAAAGACAAGTTAACGCAGGAGCTGGACGCAACCGAGCGCATGCTCAAAGCATCGCGTAACTCTGCGTCTGAAAAGGACTGCAAGATTATTCAACTCACCGCTGATTTAGAAAGCAAAAAGTTTAGTGCCGAGAAATGGAAAGGCGAAACCAAAAGCTTTTTTGAAGCGCTAGCTAAAACCCAAAACCAAGTGCGTGAAGGGTTTAACCAGATGCTGTTGCTCAGTGAGCAGCTTGAGACAGTAAAGATTGATGATAAAACCTATGATGCCGCTAAATCCGCGTTTTACGCCGACAGCAAAATTTTACTAACTCAACTCGCGCATGTGTGGAACGAGATACACCGCACCTATGGTGATCTGGATGAAGCGCGCCCTAGTGTTGAGTGGCTGGCCGAAATGGGTTTTGAAGGCACGGAGGTGATCGAATGAATGCACTCACCCTAGAATACTGGGCAGAGCAGCTAGACAACGCAGGCCACGGCCAAAAAGGCACAATCCGCGAGCAAGCGTGCAAAACGCTAGGACTGAGTAAAGACGCGTTATATCGCCGATTAAAAAGCCTTGGCTGGCAAAGTGGCAAAGCCAAACGCAGTGATGCAGGCACAACAGCGATGGACGATGAAGCCTTGAATATGCTGGTGGCCATTTTAAACCAAGGGGTACGTGATAATGGTAAGCGGATCATGGATGTTACCACGGCTAAATCAATCTTGGTTGCTAATGGCTATGCCTGCTTAAGCACCAGCCAGATCAGCCGTGTACTAGCTAAACGTAATGCCTCAGTTAGCGCGTTAGATAGAGCAACACCGCATGTTCAAATGCGCAGTTTAGCGCCTAATCATGTACATCAAGTAGACCCATCTTACTGCTTACTTTATTACCCGCCAGGTAAAAAAGGCAAAGTGCAGCGCTACGCAAATGACTCTGAGTTTTACGCAAATAAGCCAGAGAACTTAGAGCGTATAAAGCACTTACGAGTGTGGCGTTATGTATTGGTTGACCACAATAGCGGCATGATCCGCGTGCGTTATTACGAGTCAGCGGGTGAAACGCAGGCCAACATGTTCGACTTTTTAATGTGGTGTTGGAAGCAACATGACGGCTCGCCATTTATGGGCGTGCCACAAATTCTGTTGTGGGATAAAGGCAGTGCCAACACAGGTAAAGCAATTACCAATGTATTAGATGCACTCAAAGTTAAAAACATACCTCATGAGGCAGGCAACCCACGCGCTAAAGGAGCTGTGGAAGTGGCAAACAACATTGTTGAAAAGCAATTTGAAAGCCGCATTTTGTTTGAACCGGTTAGCAGTGTTGACGAGCTAAACGAGTCGGTATGGGCATGGCAAGAGGCATTTAACGCCAACAAAATACCTGGCATGAACTGCAAGCATAGTCGGCACAAACAAGCACGTTCCGATGTATGGCTAACCATATACCAACCACAAAACCGCGACTACCTGCGCATGCTGCCAGATGAGCAAGTTTGCAGGTTACTACTGACCAAAACAGGTGAAACACGGAAGGTGAACGGTGATCTGGAAATCACTTATGTTCACCCACGAACCAAACAGCAGCACCGCTATGACGTTGGTGAACTGGAGCATGTACGTAACGGGATCACGGTTTCGGTTAGTCCAATTATTTTGGGTGATACGCCGGATTTATTAGTAGGTGTTACAACCCCCCTTGATGAAGTGGTGTATCACCAAGTTCAGCCAGCAGGTGTTGGTGAAGATGGCTTTAGGTTAGACGCCCCTGTAATTGGTGATGAACACATCCAAAACAAAGACACGGCTACTCAAAGCGCAGCTAAAGCAGCGGATAGGCTCGCTTTTGA
>NZ_JAKEVK010000309.1:0-3597 GCF_022398435.1 Pseudoalteromonas sp. Isolate6
AAGCTAGAAATGTTACCGCTCGACTTGCATGTGTTAGGCCTGCCGCCAGCGTTCAATCTGAGCCATGATCAAACTCTTCAATTAAAAGTTTTTTTGAATCCGAAGATTCGTGCTCAATGAATTCTGATTTTGATACCTTTCGGTATCGAATTGACTGTGCTGAATAAACTATGTTTATTCTGTTGGTCACTCAGCTCAATTGAGACTCTAAATTTTTTTGCGCCATCTAGCGAACTAGAATCTGCTGTTAGAACTCAATCTGTACGAGTGCCCACACAGATGATTGCTTCATATTTTTAAAGAACGTTTCGAAACATTTCGTTGTTTCGAGGGATGTGCATTCTAAGCATTCCCAACTTTTTGTCAACACTTAATTTTTAATTTCTTTAGCAGAAGTTTCGAACCTAAGTTTTACTTGACGCTAACTCGTTGCTGCTTTGCTTTTCAGCGTAGCGCCCCGTGTCAGTGGGGTCGCATTATAGGGAGATCCGATTTTAGTGCAACCCCTTTTTTCATTAAAACTTATAAAAAAGGTTTGTTCGAACAGAAAACACACAAAACCGCTTAAAAACCACATTAATGCAATATTTTCTTCATAAAACTGTCACCAGTTTTCGCGAAGGGATCATAAGTATTGATCAAATTTGGGAGGATGCAAGATACAGTTGAAGAAATTTTCACCTGTATCTTGATATTCAATTATCTATTCTTTTAGTAAAGAAGACTATATAGCTTTCGTCGATATGCAGAAGCAACACTATCGCCATCAGGAAGCGAAGCGATAATATCTAAAAATCCCTTTTTGGCTTCACCGTAGTTCATGTCTTTCTTAAGCACCATGAGTAGGCTTGCCAATGCTTCTTCTTTTTTACCCACATCTAACTGAGCTTGAGCTAACTGACAACGTAAGTCTAATAAATCAGGCTCAGCTTTCACCGCTTGCTCTAGACGCTTTACCTCTGGTGAATCTTGTGCAGCCGCAGCTTGCGCCAATTTAGCGACTAAATTGTGGTAATACGGGTCTCGCTGTTCTTCATTTACAGAATCTAATAACGCTTGAGCTTCATCAAATTTTTGAATTTGCATACAGATATCCGCAAACACCAACTTAACCCGAGTATTACTACTGTCGATGTCGTATGCCTTCTTCGCATAACCAAAGGCATTATTTAGGTCGCCGCTTGCGAGGAATTGCTTCGCTTGATCAAGTAAAATAACTTCAGGTGATGGTAAATGCTCAGACAGAGCTTCTTTAATTTCTTCTTCTGTTTTTGCCCCTGCCAGCATATCTACCGGCGCACCACCTTTTAAAATCACAATCGTTGGCAAAGCTTGTAAACCAATTTGCTGAGCGAGTTGAGATGCCAGAGCTTGTTGGATATCACAGTCGATAACACCTATGGTTATGTGCTCACTATAAGCGGCCGCGATCCCTTCCAATATTTGGTCTTGCTGAACACATTCAGGGTTTTGATTGCTATAAAAGGTTAGTAATAACACTTTCTCTGGATTTGGATCGGTTATTACTTGCTGAATGTTTTCAGGAGTTAGTTGGATTTTATTGCTCATATTCTATTTTCTGTCTGAGTAATTAATATGGTTGATATAGTGACACTATCTGGATTTACAACCAAGCCAAGAAAACAATTATGCAGAGCTTGGCTTTCTCTTTCGAGTAAACTTCCCCTTTCTTGCCCCGCGTTTTTTAAATGCAGGTACAGGAACACCTTTCAGTGCATTCGTATTGATAGACTGAGCGCTGTCAATAAATCCACCTAACTCATCACAAAGCGGTTGCATAAATTGATTATACGACGTTTCCTTATTGGCGATCTTTCCGAGCAATGACTCCCAGAGCGCAGTTCTGTCTGGTAATGAAAGTGACTCAGGTAGGGTTTGAATAAATGCCTTTCCCAGCCCAGTAGAATATATTGTCTTGCCTTCTCTTCTAAGAAACTGCCGCCTAAACAAAAGCTCAATAATTCCGGCCCGCGTCGCCTCAGTGCCAAGCCCGTCAGTGTCTTTCAATACCTTTTTGATAGATTGATCGGAAACAAACCGTGCAATACCTGTCATCGCACCTAATAAGGTGGCTTCAGTATAATGCTTTGGCGGCTGAGTTTGTTTTTCTTTAACTTCACCTTTCTCGCACAAAAGTTGCTCTCCCACCTCTAATTCCGGCAATAGGCTTTCTTTTTCTACCTCTTGGCCTTTAAACAGTACCTTGAATCCTTGATCTGTTATTTGCTTCGCTTGTGCTTTGAATTGGCCACCACTTATCTCCAACTCGACTTTGGTTTCATTGTAGCGATAGGGGTGGAAGAATTGCGCGAGGTACTGTACAGAGATGAGTTGATAGACCTGCAACTCTCTATGCCCAAGCTGAGCACTGCGAAGCTTTTTAGTGGTTGGAATGATAGCGTGATGCGCTTCTACCTTTTTATCATTCCAACATGCTCCTTTTAGGTTCATATCAGCTAACTTAGTAAACTTACTTTCTATTCCCTGATTGTGCTTAGCAGCCGCAATGACTTGCTCTCTTTCAACAAAATGTTCTTGTGGTAGATAACGGTTATCTGATCTAGGGTAAGTAATCAGTTTATGTTTCTCATAGAGTGCCTGACAAATATCCAACACTTGCTGAGCCGATAAACCGTAGCGCTTATTTGCGTCAATCTGCAAAGAAGAGAGGTTATAGGGTAGCGGCGGATTTATCTTTTTTGGTTTCGTTTCAACCTTAGTTATTGTTGCTTGCTTTTGACTGATCCGATCCGCAACATTTTCGGCCAAGGCTTTAACCAAAACCCGCCCATCTTCGTCCATATAAGGCTTACACGCTTCACTTGGTACCCACTTAGCTTCAAAAACTCCCCAATGTGGTTTATTGATGTGTGCAATCACCTCATAAAATGGTTTAGATACAAAGTTCTCTATTTCTAAATCCCTTCTAACAACCAAGCCAAGTACGGGAGTTTGCACTCTACCAACCGACAAAACAGTATTCACTCCCGCTTTTTGCCCTGCCAACGTAAATGCTCTGGTTAAATTCATACCAAAAAGCCAATCCGCTCTAGCTCTTGCAAGCGCAGATACACTTAAAGGAACAAACTCTTGATTAGGCCGTGTCGAAGCCAATGCCTTTTTCACAGCTTGCGGGTTCAAATCACTGATCAACAAGCGTCGGATCGTTGCTCTTTTTCGGTCTGGCAAGTTTACGAATTGAAATACTTCGTCCACGAGCAATTGTCCTTCTCTATCAGGATCTCCAGCATGGTAGATTTCATCAGCTTTTGTGAGTAACTTTTTTAGAGTGCTAAGCTGCTTTTTTGTTTTTGGCTTAGCTTTGAACTGCCACTGAGTAGGCATGATTGGTAAATCTTGAAACTGCCATTTTTTGTATTTGGCATCGTAGTCTTCAGGTTCAGCTTGTTCCAACAGGTGACCTATACACCAAGAAACCACATCGCCATTCGCAACTTCTATATAACCATCTTGTTTTTTATGTGGTTTTGGTAAGACATCGGCGATTGCTCGACCTAAAGAGGGTTTTTCTGCGATATAGAGTTTCATGATTAGCTTAACTGTATATAGATACAG
>NZ_JAKEVK010000031.1:0-35297 GCF_022398435.1 Pseudoalteromonas sp. Isolate6
GAATTAATTTAATTGCAGAATTAGATTTCGAAGAATTTGAAAACGGGAATTAGAAAAGGCTACACACTTAATATGAAAAGTTTGCAAAGCAAATGGCGCTAGCGCAAACAGCTGGCAGTGAAAGGTTTAGCAGAGAAAAGGGACCAACCGGTCCCTTTATTATGTATTCTTAGTACAATGCGCCTTTAGCGCTTTTGACGTTGCGCTTCTTTTTGCGCTAGCTTTTCTTCTTTGCGCTTACGAATAGCATCCTGTGCTTCATGGCCGATATGACCTTCGCCGCGTTGTTTAGCCAGCTCAATTTGCTTTTGACGCTCAGCAAATCGTGCAATTTGCTCTTCTGTTAGGTCTTTATGGCAGTGGTGACAAGACACCCCTTCCATATATTCTTCAAGTTGCTTCTCTGCTTCCGTGATTGGCATACGGCAAGCATGGCATTGATCATAAGACCCTTTGTTCAAGTCATGATCAACAGCAACACGGTTATCAAAGACAAAGCACTCACCTTCCCACATGGTTTCTTCTTTTGGCACATCTTCCAAGTATTTAAGAATACCGCCTTCCAAGTGGTAAACCTCTTCGAAGCCTTGCTCTTTCATATACGCTGTTGATTTTTCACAGCGGATCCCGCCAGTACAGAACATCGCCACTTTTTTGTGTTTTTCTGGGTTTAAGTTATTTTGCGCCCACTCAGGGAATTCACGGAAAGTCTTGGTTTTAGGATCGATGGCATTTTTGAACGTACCGATCTCGATTTCATAGTCGTTACGCGTATCAACGAGTACAACGTCAGGGTCTGAAATCAATGCATTCCAATCTTGTGGTTTTACGTACGTACCAACCACTTCTTTTGGGTCTATACCTTGTACACCCATGGTCACGATTTCTTTCTTAAGCTTTACTTTAGTGCGGTAGAAAGGGCAAGTTTCATCGAACGACTCTTTATAAACGATGTTATCAAGGCCTGGTTGTTTGTCTAACCATGCCAGTAGCGCGTCAATGCCTTCACGTTTACCGGCAACGGTACCATTGATACCTTCTTCTGCAAGTAATAACGTACCGCGAACTTCATTCGCTTCCATCACATCGTGAAGTGGCTGTCTTATCTCTTGATAGTTAGGTAAAGAGACAAACTTGTACATAGCACAAACAACGTATTGTTCTGACATTGTATTTTCCTAGATTTAAGCTTTGATTAGCTTACACATTAAGCATGACGATGTGTAAAGCACGAAAACCGAGTCGCAAACCCGGCGCTGAGGCGCGTATTTTACGGATTTTTGATTAAAATGCAAAAAACACAAATTCTATATCCGATAGCGTCTATGCTTTGGTATAATCTCGTGTTTTTAAAATTCAAGACTTGGAGAAATTGACTTGAGATTCACTGAACTTGGGATAGATACGCGCCTAGAACAACAACTGGCTCACCAAGGGATCACGGAACCGACCGAGATCCAAGCGCATGCCATCCCAACGGCTCTAGCTGGCCACGATGTTTTTGCGCAGTCTAAAACAGGCTCTGGCAAAACCCTAGCCTTCTTGCTGCCTGCCGTACAGCGTGTAATGAAACAAAAAGCGCTAAGCAAACGCGATCCTCGCGTTGTTATCGTAGCCCCAACTCGTGAACTCGCGACTCAAGTGTTCTCTGAGTGTCGTGCACTGTGTGCTGGCACTAATATTCAAGTCTGTAAGATTTTGGGTGGTGAAAACTACAATGATCAGGTAAAAGCGCTACGCCGCGACCCACATTTTGTGGTGGGTACTCCTGGTCGTATTGCCGATCACGTTGAAAATCGCTCATTATTTTTAGGTGGTCTTGAGCTGCTTATTTTTGATGAAGCAGATCGTATGTTTGACCTTGGCTTTGAAAAACAGTTAGACGTCATTAATGACTCTGCAGATCACCGCCAAAGACAAACGCTGCTATTTTCAGCTACGCTAGATCATACACAAGTAGAAGCTTCGTCACGTCAATTACTTAAATCGCCAAAGCGCATTATGTTGAGCAATGCCCATCAGCAGCATGAAGACATTAAGCAAGCGCTCTATTTTGCCGATCATTTAGATCATAAAGAAGCACTGCTTAAACACTTCATCACACAGGATGACGTAGGACAGTGCATTATCTTTACCGCAACCCGTGGCGACACAGACCGATTAAGCAAACTGCTAAATGAGATGTCGATTAAAGCGGTATCGTTGTCGGGCGATATGCCACAAAATAAGCGGTTAGACATTATGGAAAGCTTCAGCCGTGGGATCTATAAAGTGCTGGTTACCACAGACGTTGCCTCTCGTGGTCTCGATTTGCTCTCCGTTACCCATGTTATGAATTTTGACTTGCCTAAGCAGGCAGAAGAATATGTCCACCGTATCGGTCGTACAGGACGTGCTGGGTTTAAAGGCACTGCGATTTCATTTGTTGGCCCTAAAGATTGGGATAGCTATGTGGCAATCAAAAACTACCTTGATGAGCCACTACGTTTTGAAGAAGTCTCTGGTCTTGTTGGTAAATTCAAAGGACTTAAGCAAAAACCACAGCAGAGTAAAAATCGCCCTGCTGCGTCTACACCAAAGCAAACAAGTAAACCTAAGAAAAAGCCGGTGAAAAAATCACAACCGAGAAAAGTGGTCCCGCCACCGATTGATATTGACGGTACTATGCCGATGCGTCGTAAACCAAAACCACAAACTGACGAGGAATAACCATGTTAGGTCAAATCAAAATGTTAACCATTGAAGAGCTTACCGCGGAAGGCGCTTATTTAAACGGTGGTGAGCTTGGTGATGTGTTTCTTCCTCGAACAGAAGTGCCAAAGCATACCGAAGAAGGGGATTCTGTCGAAGTATTTATCTATTTAGATAACTTGGGACACGCAACGGCAACAACCAAAAAGCCACTTGCACAAGTCGGCGAATTTGCCCTGCTTCGCGTAAAAGAGATCAATAAGGTTGGTGCTTTTATGAATTTGGGCATAGATAAAGACGTGCTTGCCCCATACAATGAACAAAAACCAAAAATGCGCGATGGTTACAGCTATTTAGTGAAGTTGTATCTCGATAACGCCAGTAAACGCATTTGTGCCTCTAGTGCGCTGGGTAAGTTTTTAGGTAAATCAAAAGCCGAGTACGAAAAGTTCGAAGAAGTAGACCTAATCGTCGCGGCAAAAACCGATCTTGGCTACAAAGTGATCGTCAATGAAAAACATTTTGGATTGGTCTTTTTCAATGATGTATTTAAGCGCATGTATATCGGTCAGCGCATGAAAGGCTTTGTAAAAGCGGTTCATGACGAAGATAAGATTGATATCGTGTTAGAAAAGCCAGGTATTGGTAAAGTAAAAGACCTTGCGGAAATCATTTATAGCAAGCTCGAAGAAAGTGGCGGTTATTTACCGCTGGGCGATAAGTCAGATCCTGACGCCATCAAGCGTACTTTCTCTACCTCTAAAGCTAACTTTAAAAAAGCCATCGGTGGTTTATTCAAAGATGGCCGAATTGATATCGAAGCGACTTCTATTTCAATTCGCAAGTCTTAAGCACAAGCAAATAACAAGCAAGTCTCAACCTGAGACTTGCTTGTTACATTACACTTACTTCAAGCATATCACGCCATTTATCTACTGCTTTTAATCCCAGTTCAAATCCCAATTTATAATCAGATTTTAAGGTTTCAGGGCTTGAGCCTAAAATCATGGATTCCAATGGTCTACTGGGCGCTATTTGAATGACGTTAACATCCTCAGGTGGTGTATTCATAAAGTTAACCGCATCGGCATAGCGGCTTTGATAGTGATGATACATTTCGAACATTCGAGGAGATTGATTAACCCGCCGCATAATTGGCTTTAACCGCTCAAGCACAGGCATTTTGCCATCGTCATGTGCCTCTATGGTTCTGATCACCCAAATCGTCTTTGCCCCTTGACTGTGTGCCCAACGCACGGGTAAAGGATCGGCTACGCCACCATCCATCATACCGTGACCTGCAACTTTAACGCCTGGACGATACAAAAAAGGGATTGCACTAGAAGCCTTTAAATGGGTAAACATATTATCGTGCCAGGTATGCAAATAATGTGGTTCAAGCGAGTCGAGGTGACTTGCAACCGCATAAAAATTGCTCTCAGGTGTGAGATAGTTAGGCTCGGTAGGAAACCGTACTTTGCCACTGTGCTCTACTTGTTGAAAATACCAGTCCAAGTCAATAACGTTCCCACCGGTAAAAAATCGGGCAGGACGGAAAAACTGCTGCTCTGTTGTCAGAGATTCGATGGCGGTTTGCGCATATTGGCTTGCGCGAGCGCAGTAAGCCGCGAGATTTTGTGCGCCCGCTGAAACACCGACTTTTAAATCAAAAGGCGTAAATTTTTTCTCAAGAAAAGCATCAAGCACGCCCGCTGTAAAAATGCCTTTTTGACCTCCGCCCTCCGCAATAATTGCAGAGCGTATGTTATTTGTCATGTTGTGGTCTATTTGCCATGTAAACCTGTACACATCTTATTTCTTTGTGGGCAAAGAGCGTAAATTTCAAGCTTTCATGGCACTTAGCAATTAAAAATGCCCTGCTGAACAGAAACGTTCAAGCAGGGCTTTCATACATAACATCCACATTGTGACTAAGATGTGGTTAGAGTTTGCTTACTGAGCTTTCTACTGGTCGTTTTAAAAAACAGACTAATAACGCGGGTAAAATGGTGAGCGTGACGATAGTTGCCATGGCAATACCACAAAGCACTATCATGCCAACGCCTCGATAAAGCTCAGATCCTTCTCCTGGAATAAACACTAATGGCGCAAGACCACATAGGGTTGTCATCGTTGACATCACAATCGGTTTTAATCGCGTTTGTAGTGCTGAGATCACCGCGTCGTATACACTCATCGCGGTACTCTCAAGATTTCTGCGGCTTTGATCCACTATCAGAATAGGGTTATTAACCACCGTCCCTAACAAGATTAAAAAGCCAAGCATAGTGATCATATCAAAAGGCTGGTGGAAGGTGCCTGTTATGCTACCAATACCATTAATCGCAATTAGTCCAAGTAATCCCCCTGCCATGCCAAGCGGCACTGTTGCCATAATAAATAGCGGATAGCCCCAATGCTTGAAGATTGCAACAAGTAATAAGTAACACAGCGCTAATGCAACGATAAAGTTACTGCCCAGTGCTTCTTTAGTTTTGTCTAACTGATCGGCAGCACCACCGATACTTACATTAACACCAGGGAGCAGATCGCCCTGCCTTTGAAGCTGCGGTAATAAATCGGTTCTTACTAATTCCTGCGCTTCCTCTAGCGCGACATTTTTTGGTGGAATAATATATACAGTCACGGTTCTTCGACCATCAACTCGACGCAAACTATCACTGTCTGCTTTTTCTCGTAGGTCGGCCAAAGCGCTTAGCGGGATCAGCCCAGCTTTCGTGACAACCGGAGATTGCGCTAATTGCGAAAGACTTTGCTGATTACCCGACTCAGAAAATAAAAAGACGTCTACTTTGTCATCGTTTAAGATCAACTCATCAACATAAGCGCCGTCACTCAGGGCTGCAACCGTATAGCCGAGTTCTTCAGCACTCATACCCACTTCAGCCAACCGTTGCCACCTTGGTTGAATCTCTATTAGTGGTTGGTCGAGTGTCAGAGAAGACGGTGCTGAATCCACTTGTGGATTATCAAAGACCTCTCCCGCTAACCGATACACTGCATCTGCCGCCCGATAGAGCGCCGTTTGATCTGTACCGCTAATATCCAATGCTACCGCTCTTGAACCGCCATCATTACTTGAGATAATCGAGCCTCTAGACGAGAATGCACGCATTCCCGGGTAGCCTCTAAACTTGGTCGTGATTGCCTCCATCATTTCATCGATATGATCACTGTTATATGGTTCACTCAATAGCCAAATACTGCCAACACCAACAGACATCGAATAATACTTTAAAGGTGGCAATGACGTGTTACCCGATACAAAATCGCTGTCATCATTTTCCAAGTGCTTGTTTAAATAAGGAAGTAGTTCATCACCAATTTTTTGCATATGGCTGAGGTTATAGCCCGGTGGCGCTATCATCATAGAGAAAGCTTTTGGCTCCTCTCCCTCAGGCAAATATTCAGCTTTAGGCATAAATAACCATGCACCACCGAGTAACAATATACTGCCCAATACAATACACACGATGCGAGCTCGCGGACTTGATAACATCGCCGGAATAAACGTTGGCAGTTTAGGCGTGGACAACATGCCACTAGAGATCTCCTTACAGGCAAAATTTGCATTTGCCGCAGGTACCACAAACAAGGCAACCAACATAGAAGCGATGATTGCAGCTGAAATCGCTATTGCGACATCGGAATAAAGCTGTCCGGCTTCTTGCTGAATAAACAATATGGGTGCGAATACCAACACTGTGGTCAGGGTTGAAGCGAGCACCGCAGGCCATACCTCTTGAACACCGGTAATAGCTGCTTGAAGTTTGTCGAGACCTCGGCGTCTGGCTTGCTCTATGTTTTCAAGTACAACGATAGTGTTATCAACCGTCATGCCAATAGCGAACGCAACGCCGGCGAGGGAAATCACGTTGATCGTTCTGTCAAATAGCAACAGACCCAAAAATGCCGCGATGGTACAAATAGGTACGCCCATCACACCAATAAAGGTCGAGCGTGGGCTCTTTAAAAACCAAAACATCACCAGAGTCGCAAGCACCGCACCCAGTGCTAAATTAGTCCAAACGTTTTCAACAGATCCTTTAACGTAACGAACATCATCGCTCAATAGCGTCAGTTGCAATCCATTACTTGCGAGCATATCACGATTGATGCGAGCCACCACCTCCATCATTTCTTCTTTAATCGCCATCACGTTTGAGCCGCTTTCTCGTCTTACCGAGAGCATTAATGTTCGTTCGCCATTGTTATAAGCAATATCGCGCACTTCATAATGATCAAGCTTTACCTGAGCGATATCTTTGAGCTTAATTGTGATACCTGCACGGTGACTGACTACCAGCTCTTCTAGCGCTTTAGCTGACTCAAAGCGGCCAACCATACGCAGCAAATAACGCCGTTTACCACTGTCTATATCGCCGGCAGAGGCATCTTGGTTGCGACTGCGTATTGCATTTCTAACGTCAACTAAGCTAATTCCACGACTCGCCAATTGTTCTTGATCTACCAAAATTTGCACCTGATAGAGTGCACCACCGCGCACACCAACCTGAGATACTCCACTGACTCTCTCCATTTCTGGACGAATAAAGTCTTCGGCGTAATCGCGAAGCATATCGATATCAAGGTTGAGTGGGTTTCCCGGTTGCGGCTTTAAATTAAAAAACATAAAGGCATTGCTCGAAAACGCACTGCTGTATAATACCGGCTGGTCGACGTTTTCAGGGTAGTTTGGCACTTGAGATAACGCGTTGCTCACGTTTATGAGCGCTTCGTTGACGTCGACACCAAATGGAAACTCAAGCTCTATCTCAGCCTCACCTGTATTTGCATAACTAGACATGCGCTTTAGATTCGCAAGTGAGCGAAGATACCTTTCTTGCTCAATAAGTATCTCTTTCTCGACATCTTGTGGCGTTGCTCCGGGCCAATTAGTCACCACAGTGATGGTTCTTACTTCAAGATCTGGGATCATTTGCACCGGTATTTTAAATGCGGCAACAATGCCCAATATCGAACAGATCAAAACCGTGACCGCAACTAAAATGGCATGATTTACACTGGCTCTTAACATCACCCGCTCCTATAAACCCGGTACAATGTTTAATGCCTGGCCTTCTTGCAATAACTCATTGCCTTCGACCACCACTTTTTGCCCTACCTCTAAGCCGGATAGAACTTCAATATGACCATTAATTCGCTCACCAATTTTTACGTTTAACCGCTTTGCTTGACCGTCAACGGCCACAAAGACACTAAACCCACCATCGGGATGACGTAAAATCGCATCGCTAGGAATAATCACGCTTTGATCTTGTGCTCGAATTAGCGGCAGTTTCGCCGTAGCCGATGCGCCCACACGCAACTGTGCATCTTTTGGGATAGCCAATCTTAATAGAAACGAGCGACTGGTTTTGTCGACGACTGGAAGCTTTGCCAATACATGAGCTTGATGCTGCACGCTTGGCGCGCTTGCAACACTAAAATTAACGACACGGCCGAGGTTAATAAGTTGAAAGTATTCTTGTGGTACTTGCAAATCGAGCCATAGGGTATCGCTACTCACTAATTCAAACACCGTTTGTCCACGAGTCACCCACTCACCTAAATTAACTGTGCGCTTTGCAATCACCCCCGTAAAAGGCGCTTTTAATTGATGGCGGTTAACAAGTTCTCGCTGATATGCGATGTTAGCTTTTGCTTCTAAAAGAGAGGCTTCTGATGCTTGTAACTTAGCCTGTCTGTCAGCAAGCTCAGTTTGCGCAAATAATTTTTGCTGCGATAGAGACTGTGCTTCTTTTACCAACCTTATCGCATTGTTACGATCGACTTTGGCGCGCTCAAGTGCGGCTTCTACACTTTTCAGCTCAGCTTTTACTAAAGCTGCATCGAGACTTAAAAGTACAGCATTTGCTTCAACAATATCACCGGCTTCAGCTGAAATCTTAGTTACTACACCATCGGTTAAACTTGACACTTGTGCGTGTTGTGCTGCACTAATTGAGCCCGTTAAAGACAATGTTCGTTCAAGCTGTTGTTGCTTTACATCAGTGACCACAACGTTGACCGCTGCAGCATAGAGATTAAAAGATAACAGGGAGAATAATATTAATGCGCATTTCATGTCGTTCGTTCCAATTGTAATACCTATTTCATTCAACACGTAAACCATCAATGATACGTATTGATTTTTACTTAGCTTGGTGTGCTTTAAATTTCTATCTTGCTACTTATACAGAGATAAATTAGCTTTCATTTTATGCAAGATTAAGTCGCTAAAATGTCATCACATTAACACAAATAGCAATCATTACTATCTAAACAAGCTGAGCTACACAAAATGTGCTGCGTAATAGGGGAGAAAAGTTAGAATAGCCAAGGGATAGCCGCTATAGCAGAAAAATATGAGGCGAGCTCTCAACCCCTCGCCTACTTTTTGATATGCGGATTTAGTTTAGAGGCTGCGTTAAGTCTAATTGGTATAACGCGAATCCTTTGTCATTCGTCTTACCCGTTGGCAAGATATGATTAAATTGCTGACTATAGGTTTCAGCATCCGCACTCGTTGAACTAAAGAACTCAATATTCGCGCCAACCACAGGTACAAATGACCAATTCATATCTGCCGATGGATCAAGTCCTGCAGCACCATTTTGGTCGCTAACAAAAGTAATATAGTCAGCAACGACCTGACGGTTCTCATTTGGCGAGTCAACAACGATTTTATCTCCGTTTATATTTGGGAAATTACCGCCACCAGATGCACGATAGTTATTCGTTGCAACCAAGAATACTTGGTCATCCTTCACCAACTCACCTTGATACTTCAATGCCTTAATGCGGTTACCGTTTGACACCTTTTCACCGTTTGCCGCGTAGCGTGCGGGCTCGGTGATATCGATTTGATACGTTACACCATCAAGGACATCATAGTTATATGAAGGAAAGTCTGGATTGATCAGCGCTTGAACGCCCTCAGTATTTGGTGTGATTTGATTGAACTGTCCTGCTGACATTTCAAGCCATTCGCGCACTTCGCTGCCCTTGAGCTTTAGCACTTTAAGTACGTTAGGATAAATATACATATCCGCAACGTTGCGATAGGCAATATCACCTGCAGGTATTGCGGTAAAGTCATCAGGCCCGCCACGCCCTGCTCTAAAAGGCGCACCCGCAGACAAAATAGGTAATCCGTCAAGCTCGGTACCTTGTACGATTTTTGCCGTATACCATGCTTGTGCGTCAGTCACGATTTGGATTGATGGATCGTCATTCACTAATGCAAAATAGCTGTTCACTGTGTTGGTGATTTTAGCAAAAGGCTCATTAACCCATGCGCGAGTTTCAGCATGCTCGCGATGTACCGCCGCTTCAATTGCGGCATCGCTCTCTACCAATGATACCGTGTTACGATTTTCATCCGTTTCATAAATAGCTTTCAGCGTCGACTTTGAGTCAACCACCACCCATTTACCTGATTTAAATTGAATATCTAGGTCAATCACACCAAGATGATTTCCCCAAAAACCTGGCATTACAGCCGCAACACCATTGATTGTGCCTTTGTCGTTATCAACACCATGGGCCGCTAAGTCTGCGTAACCCGAACCTGGGAAGTTTGCATGCGCGTGACCAAACATAATGGCATCTATATCATCCACCTTAGATAAGGCATAAGATGCGTTTTCAGCCATTGGCTTATCGGCAGATACATCAAGGCCTGAGTGCGGAATAGCAACGACAATATCCGCGCCTTCAGCTTTCATCTTAGGTACGTAGTGGTTTGCCATTTTTACGATGTCTTTGGCAATCACTTTACCTTCAAGGTTGGCCTTATCCCATTGCATGATTTGCGGTGGAACAAACCCGATGAAGCCAACTTTAATCACCTGAAGCTTGTCATTCTCATCAAAGAATTGCTTTTCTTGAATTAGGTAAGGCTTAAATAATGGCACATCATTTGTTTCATCTTCGTCACCATCAACCTTAAATACGTTTGCACTAATATAGGGAAAGTTTGCGTCGTCGATTGCTTCTTCTAAAAATGCTAGACCAAAGTTAAACTCATGATTACCAATGTTTGCGACATCGTACTCTAGTGTGTTCATGGCCTTATAAACAGGGTGAACTTCACCTTCTTTGAGGTTTTTGATTTTCGCCATATAGTCGCCAAGCGGACTACCTTGGATCAAGTCGCCATTATCTACCAACATGGAGTTTTTAACTTGGCTTCGTGCTTGATGGATTAACGCTGCGGTTTTCACGAGACCCACTTTGTCATCTTGTTTGTCTGAAAAGTAGTTGTAGTTCAATACGTTTGCATGCAAATCTGTGGTTTCTAGTAAACGTAAAGACACCGCAGTGCCCTCTTTTGGAATATCAGGCCCTTTTGGCACATTTATATCAACATCGTTATCTGAATCTGAGCAACCAGTAATAATGCTTGTGGCACCGCACAGTAGTGCGATTGGAAGTAGTTTTGTTTTCATAAGTCCTTTCTTTACTTTGTTTGCATACCCGTGCGCATGCTTTTAGTTATTTCAGTAATACCAAATCACGTCTCTTCTTATTCCACTTCATAGAAGCTGAACCTAGAAGCACAGCGTGTCTGTATAAACCGTTGCGTTTTACGTGGCGGGTGTCACTATACGAGGTAAAAAAGTCAGGAAAGCTAAGATTTTATGGCAGTTAGGTGCTAGAAATATGACGCTACTAAGTCAATACATAAAGCTCCAATTTAATTTGGTATAAAAGCAAAAAGCCTCCAAATTGGAGGCTTTATTTGTGATTTTTACATTTACAAACGATCAGTCTTCAAAATCAACTTCTAGCGCGATGATCGTGCCTTCGACCATTTGAGCGGTCACTTCAACTTTAACATCATTGCTAAGGTCACTTTTTTGACCTCCTTTGAATACAGTGTCACCAGTTACATACACTGTCATTCCCAATAATGTAAATTGATCGCCAGACAAGTTTGCAACTTTACCTTCAAGCTCAAAATAGGCGTAGTCTTCGAACTCTACCTTTTCAGCTTGAATATAAGTTTCACCATTTTCAGTTGCTAAGTAGCCTTCGACTTCAACATTTTTGCCTTTTGCAATATCAGATTGACTGCCATCTTTAAACTGAGTTTGCTCAGATACTTTGACTTTTTGGCCAAGGACGTAAAACGCGTCGTCTGTCTCAACTTGCGTGATTGGACCTTCAAACTCCACATATTTTACGGCTTCAAACTTGAGCTCTTTCGCAATAACAGTGACACCATCGGTTGTGTGACCTTCAACCTCAACTGCCAAGCCATTTGAAAGCTTTTCAAAATTACCATTTTTAAGTTTTGTATCTGCCGTAATATGAACGCGCTGCGCACCAAGGTTGAACTGGTGATCAAACGTAGAGTTTTTGACCAGCCCCTCAATTACGCCTGCAATTTCCACTTCATCAATGTCATCTTCCTCAAACTCGACCTTTTTAGCCAACAATACATTATCGTCAGTTAGCACACCTTCTACTTCAACTGTTACACCGTTTCCAAGGTGACTGCTGCTACCGTCTTTAAATTCAGTGTTACTATCGGTTGCAATTGAGATACCATTCACCACAAACTCAGACGCAGAGACAAAGTTTGTAATTTTGCCTTCAACTTCCAGTTCAATACCTTCATCTGATTCGATTTCAATTTTTAGTGCAAAGATCGAACCATCAGCTCGCTGAATAGCGTCAACTTCAACTTGGTCGCCAATCACGAATAAGCCATTTTTGAACTCAGTATTTTCATCAAAAAACACTGTTTTACCATCAACACTAAATGTCGCATCGACTGGATTGAAGCCTAACACTTTACCTTCTAGATCAAATCTACGGTCATCGAAGTCGCCGTCTTTGTCATCAACTTCAACTTTAGTGGCAATCAATGAGTCTCCTTGGATCACATAATCGACTTCAGCAACATCCCCAGCAGCCACCTGCTCAAAAAATGCCGTGAGGTTTACGTCATCTTCAAGTTCTAGCTCTGTCGCGCCATTAATAGCAAAGACAAGTTTGCCCACTGTGATTGTTTGCTCGCCAGCATTGACAGCCGTGATTTTACCCTCAACCTCATGCTCTTGTTGATCGTCAAAATCGCTTGCAGAGATACGCTCTAAATCTCTCACAACATAGGCCTCTTCAAAGCCAAACGCCTCAATTTCAACGACATCGCCCACACTAAGTTTCTCAAGTTTTAGCTCGTTGTCTTCTGCATCAGAGTCATCTTCAAACTGGGTATAGTTATCCACAAAATAGGTGCTACCAAATACCGTAATTGTTTGTGCTTCAAGATCAATTGCTTCAATAACACCGGTTAATTCGATTTCAGAGTGCTTATCAAAGCGTACTTTTTTGGCGATTAAACCTTCTTTGGTTGCAACTGCAAGCACAAATACACGCATACCGATTTGCAGGTCATCGTCATCACCTTTTTTGAAATCAGTGTCATCATTTAATGTGAAGCTATGCCCGCCGATTGCAAAGGCGTCGTCACTGACTTGAGTAACAATACCTTCAAATTTAGCGACCGCACCTGTTGATACTGGCTCGTTGCTATCAACCTCTACACTGTCAGCAAGTAATACACCATCAATAGGTACACTTGATGCTTCCACCTCCACTATTGCATTGTTTTCAAGCGTCCCTTCAACTTCTGTTGTTTGGCTATAATCTATAGTTAGCATGCCTAATTTGAATGTTTTCGTATCAAGATCTAGCTCAGCAACCTTACCCTCAATTTCAAATTCGCCATTTTGCTCTTCCACATCGATGCGGGTAGCAACATACTGACCCTGCCCTTGATGCAACGCACTGATCTCCACGAAATCACCTGTGGTTACTTCTGTGAAAGCTACCTCTAATTTCGTACGTTTATCAACACTAAATTCTTGACCCAAAACAGTGATTATTTGTTTGGCGTAGTCGACTGCCGTAACCACACCTTTAGCGGTTGCGTCATAGCTAATGGAGTCAGCTAATGCAAAATCACCATCTGCGCCTTGCTTACCTTGCAGATTTACCTGCATACCCACTTTAAGATTGGCTTGTTGATCTGGCGTCGTCTCATAACGCACACCGTTTACGTACACACTGCCAAATCCAGTTACCGTTCCCTGTGCACTTACTGATGTACGGTAGGTAATGGTGATGGTTTCTTCTTCATTACCACTCAAATCGACAGTAACCGAGTTTTCATTTGGCTGATAGAGTGCTTGATTCACAGAGCGAGAAGTAGCCGTTAATTTATACTCCCCATTTGCTAAAGCATTTAGAGTTGTCGTACTTGTAATATCTTCGCTATAGCTAGCAGGGCCTGTTAGCGTTAAGTCCGCATCTGCACCAGCTGGTAAACCCTGCACAATGACTTTTATTGAACCTTTAGTTCCTGTGTTATCACCAGGCTGCGGATCGGTATCACTTCCACTTCCGCCCCCACAAGCAACCAAAAAAAGGCTACTCGATGCCAATAACGATGGTAACAACCATTTTTTATCCATTATATAATCTCCTAAATTTTGGCTCATTTAGTACATGCAGCTGCTAGCCACAAAAACTTAACATGCACTCTAGACGGCCTAAAATGAATACCCGCTTTACTAACGCCTTGCTTGTACCTACTTTGACTTTTCGTCATTACCACACTTCCATACGATTAATTTGGCAGTCATCTGCATCAAAGTACTTTTTCATCACCTCTGGAAATGGACCGTTGCCATGAGCATTCCTATTCTTCTTAAACGTATACTCCATAGCTTTATAGTAATATCGGTTTACCGGTTGAGTAATATCCATAAACCTATTCATTTGTGACCAATCGTGAGCATCGCCGCCCCCTGCAATACCAATACGATTTCCAAACCAATAGTGCTCGGGGTATTTTCTACAACTTAAGTAACCCGTTTGCATCGATGCGCTGCCTCGCATATTTTTTACTTCTGGACCAACAACATACTCAAGATCTTCTATGGGGATATAAAATGGCTTTCTGAATAAGGTGTAGGGCGTTCTTACCAGTCCGGTATGACGGTTAAACTCAATTGCATCCACAATGCGAATTGCATTCCCTATTTTGTACATTATTAAAGGAAATAAAGTCAGTAAAAACAGCCCCAACCATGAATGCCAAGCTGGCAGACTATCGTCTGTCATACTTACCCCTAACAGACAAATCCCAATGATAGGGCCTAATACCAACCCATGTAGCCTAATAGACCATAATCCCGGTGAGCGCGGTACGGAAACAACCCTACCATCGCATTGGCTAGGGTAACTTACGCCACTAAAGTCGTCTCTCGGTGCAAATTTGTCTTTACAGGGTTTTGCTTCTTTAAACTTACAGCCGTTTAATTCTTCCGCCTTGGCTAGTCGTTCCTTATAACTTAAATTATGAAGATGGTTTTTGGGTAGTTCTTCATAAAAAATACCACTACGACGATAAACTAATTGTCTATCAAAGTATGCGTCTATTTCAGCATCTTTTTTCTTTTCTTCTTCCGTAGCTTCTTCACGGTCATATCGTTCTCTCTCCTTAGCTCTTTCCTTTAGATATTTATCTAACTCTTCTTGAGTCATCTCTTCAATCTTTTTCATCACCAATTCCTTTTAGTCAACCACTAGAAAGCACTTGTAATGATTAACGCCCTACCACACTTCCATACGATTAATTTGGCAGTCGTCGGCATCAAAGTATTTTTTCATCACCTCGGGAAATGGACCATTGCCATGAGCATTTCTATTCTTCTTAAATGTATACTCCATAGCTTTATAGTAATATCGATCTACTGGTTGAGTAATATCCATAAACCTATTCATTTGTGACCAATCGTGAACATCTCCGCCCCCCGCGATACCAATACGATTTCCAAACCAATAGTGCTCGGGATATTTTCTACAACTTAAGTAGCCCGTTTGCATTGATGCGCTGCCTCGCATATTTTTTATCTCTGGACCGACAACAAACTCTAGGTCTTCTATGGGGATATAAAATGGCTTTCTGAATAAGGTGTAGGGCGTTCTTACTAGCCCGGTATGGCGGTTAAACTCGATTGCATCCACAATGCGAATTGCATTCCCTATTTTGTACACTATTAAAGGAAATAAAGTCAGTAAAAACAGCCCCAACCATGAATGCCAAACTGGCAGACTATCGTCTGTCATACTAACCACTAACAGACAAACCCCAATAATAGGGCCTAATACCAACCCATGTAGCCTAAGTGACCATAATCCAGGTGAGCGTGGCACAGAAACGACCTGACCATCACATTGACTTGGGTAACTCGAGCCGCTAAAGTCATCTCTCGGTGCAAAAGCATCTTTACAGGGTTTTGCGTCTTTAAACTTACAGCCGTTTAATTCTTCAGCCTTGGCTAAGCGTTCCTCATAGCTTAAGTTATGGAGATGGTCTTTAGTTAGATCTTCATAATAAGCTTCACTTAGGCAGTAACCTACTCGTCTATCACTGTATGCTTCTAGTTCTGCTTCCCGCTTCTCTTCTTCAGTAGCTCCTTTTTGGTAGAGCACTTGTCTTTCTTTAGCCCTCTTTGCTAAATAATTACGTATCTCCTCGTGAGTCATGTCCTTAATCTCTTTCACCACCAACTCCTTTTGATTAACTACTTAAAGCACTTGTAATACTAACGCCCTACCACACCTTCCAACGGTTTATTTGGCAGTCACCGGCATCAAAGTACTTTTTCATTACCTCTGGAAATGGGCCATTAAAGTGGGCATTCTTATCGAGCTTATAGTGATACTCCATGATTTCGTAGTAATATTCTTCTATCGGTTGGGTAGTGTCCATAAACCGATTTATCTGAGCCCAATCGTTTAGGTTTCCACCATCTCCGAGTCCAATCGCATGGCCAAACCAAAACTTTTCAGGATATTTTCTGCAACTTAGATAACCCGTTTGGAACGAGCCGCCACCTCTTGCGCTTTTCACCTCAACGCCCACCACATATTCAAGGTCTTCTATTGGGATATAAAATGGTTTTCTAAACAGGGTGTAAGGTGTTCTCACCAACCCGGTGTGACGATTAAACTCTATGTTATCAATAAACCGTAAAGCGTCAGAAAATTTAAACAACAAGAAAGGCGTGATGAAAAGACCTGCCAAACTCAAGTATAAATAGTCTACTGGAAATGTATGAACCAGTGTCAGTACAATCAACATAAACCCAGCAATTGCAGACAATATGGTTATTACCATTCGAAAAAGTATTAAGCTTGGGTGACGAACTACCGCAACTTTTTCACCGTCACAATTCCATGCACCAAAGAGACGTGCAGGGCCATCAAAATCATCTCTTGGGGCAAATGCGTCTTTACAGGGTTTTGCGTCTTTAAACTTACAGCCATTTAGTTCTTCAGCCTTGGCTAGTCGTTCCTTATAGCTTTGATTATGGAGATGATCTTTTGGTAGTTCCTCAAAATAAATACCACTAATAAGGTATTTGCTCTCTCTATCAACGTGTTCACGTATTTCTTCTCTTACTTTTTTCTCTTCTTCTGTGGCTTCTTCTCGATAATATCGTTCTCTCTCCTTCGCTCTTTCCTCTAGGTATTTATCTAACTCATCTTGAGTCATCTCTTCAATCTTTTTCACTCTCCGTTTCCTTCTATCTTATTGGCGGCCTTTCAGGAAATCTGAACTTTTGATTTAATCTGGATAGTTCTTTAATGTATCTAACCCCTTTAGTGATCAAATAACCATCGTCTTTTTTAGTCACTACCGTTGGTAAAGAGTACAACTCAGCTGCGCTCTCGATCACTTTTTTACCTTTACCATTGGGATAGCTTTCTACTTCTATGATTAGCTCAATAGAGCTACCAACTTCTAGGTTTAACAGTTCACAGAGTTTTCCTTCAGTGAACTCAAAGTAATAACCGGTTCGATTAGGATATAGCTTCCAACCACTGCTAAGCTTGGCCAACTGATGATGATTTATCTCCTGTATTTTATCATCACCTTCTTTTGACCAATAGAAACGAGCAGAAAACCCTTCTAATTCATTAGTTAGTGGCGCGCTTACCTGCACCTTAAACACACTTAAAAATCTTTGAATATTTATCGCAGGCGAGTACAACATACTATAAAAATCGGTTAACGCATTTTCCATTTTTTGCTGCCATGTTGACGCCCGTATAGCTGAAGACTTATTGCTATCGTCTTTATATTTTTGTTGGCGCTTTTTACTCCAAGGACAGGCATTTAGCCAAGCCTCAATTTCAGATTCATGAAAAATAAGCAGTAAACCAGCACCGATTAAAATTATTAGCAGACCCAATAACCCTAATACACTCGCGATCGCTCCAAGAGTTGCGATTGTACTCGCAGCCATGCCGAGAGTTAAAAAGGAGGCTAGAATTATAGAAGAAGACGCTGCAAGTGAAATAAAACCCACCATTAAAGTAATATTGGCGAAATATAGTTCTTTATCACCGCTTTCTTTTTCTGATAGTGCATCAGTAAAAGCTGCATATGCACTTACTGAGCTTGCAATTAAGGTAAGAAAGGTACCAGCAACGACTAACCAAGCGCGAGAAACTATTTTAGCCCCCACCCCAGCAGCCTTTTGAGTAGTAATTGAGTTAATTTGAACTGCCGTTGGCAGACCATGTTTTTTTTCCACAATATTTAAGCCAATATTAAAAATTATATCGGCAAGATCTAACACTGCTGATACTTTTGATAACCCACTCGCCTCAGCCTTAGCTAACGTGCTAAAACAGTTATACACCTCAAGTACTGCAACAGTCCCTAATGTGCCATGTAGCGTAGTTTCAAACACTTTTGGAGGAACTTTAAATTTTGATAGTCGTTCCAAAGCATCCACTTCTTTTTTGAGACTATCCAGCTCCCAGGTATTTTCATTGATCTTTCTCAATTTGTCTTTAAAGTCGGTCCGCATTTCATTACGCTCAAATATGGCCTCCTCAATCTTACTCGCATCCAACACCAGTACTTTTTGCTGTAAGCGTTTTTGTGCAAAGTCGGCTTTTATTTTTTGTCGCTCCAGTGTCTTTTCAATTTCACCCAAGGTACCGTCTAGAGACAAAATATGATCTAACTGTTGCTGAACAATCTGTCCTCCACCCAACTCAGTTCTGACATAAGGGTGTGCTACAGGATTCTTCTTATGACTATCAGTAAATGCCTCTGCCGCTTTCTCCAGCTCATTCAGGCGCTTAGATGCTCGTTCAGCTTTTGACTGAAAATCCAGAGGTAAAAATCCATCAGGTAAATTGCCATCTAAATAGTCTGCAATTGATAGGTTGATCTCTTTTATCAAACCGTTTGTCGAAACATCTACCAATTGCTTAAATCGACCAAAGAGATCCCCTCTGACACTGTTTTCAAATCTAGCTGATTTTGCATACTCTACAGAGCTTGACAATGCACTAAGCTCTCTCTTTGCATTCGTTAGTTGATATTGCACATTGGAGGCAGTTTTTTTGATATCACGTAATGCTTGCTCTTGCCGTTTTATGTGTAAATCAAGAAATTTCTCCACGCCATTTGCATCCAACCCAGCAGAGGTGGCCCAACTTAAAACTTTGTTGCGCGCTTTAGTTTGAGCACTAATTTCCGCTTGTTTAGCTTCAATAGAGCGCTCGAGTGCAGCCTTTTCATCTTTTAGTGCATTTGTATCAAGCGCTAGCCTTTCTGCTTTGGCTTTACGGTCTCCGTATACCGATTTGATATCTTGACCTTGTGCTGCATTTAATCCGGTTGGTACCTCGAGACCAATCACCAATAATCCCCACATCGCCTGTGATGCTCTTCGTAGTACTTGTATTACCGCCTCTGTATATGATGCGTCTTGGTCATGTAAGGGCTGCAAGTTATCTTGCATAAGCGTAAGATCAAAGCGCGTGTCAAACTCGTCGTTTGAACCTTTAAGACGACACTCATACGCAGTCATCTCATCCTTTATCTTTTTAGGATAGAGCAGCTCAATTAACCTCAGCCTTTCAGTTGGATGCGTCCCCATCGCTTTTAGCCAACATTCTTGCCCTAAGTCATTCGCATCCAATTCATCTAACTTTTTGAAATCATCATCTGACACCGCAAAATGACTGATCAGGGTAATGGTTAAGTCCTTTATTGGGCCGAGTACATCGGAGCATACTGCGTATAGTAAGCACCGGCGTATATCATCGTAGTAGGCATAGTCTTCAATGGAGTAATAAAAAGAATTGTTTTTTTGCTCGTCGCTAATAATCTCAAAGAGCTTCGCTTTTGATTGGTTTATTAATAGACCAAGTTCTAAGGCGCGGTCAGTGTGTAGATATTTTCTAAACTCAGTGGTGCTAAAGCTATCTTCTATATACTCCTGATACTGCTGTGCAAGATCTTCGGCGTCTTCATCAACCTCCACTCCGAGCGCCTTCTTCTTTTTGATTCCATTTGGATATTGAAAGAAGGTGCTCTGAACTGCAGTTGCTAACGAATGCTTTGCCAATTGGTTTGGACTAGGTTCAAAACGTTCTGTGTTTGACTCTGATTTAAATTCAGGATCTTGTTGTATTGATTCTACGGGAAGGCTTAACAACTCCTTGCGGTATATCGCAACTCTGGCGCTGGTGTCACGGGCTAACCCTAAACTGTCGGTTAGTATCGGTACATACACACCAGACATATCTGGAACGGGTAAAACTAGGTGCTCGGGCAATGTCGAATTATCGAAACCCTGCTTAAAACTTGCCAACTTATCGAGTTTTTGCATTCTGTTGGCACGTCTGTTAGTCGCTCTCTCCCCATTAAGACCGGGCTTTACACTTGGCCCATAATTTAAACGCGGATCCGTTTCGGCCATACCGCCAAATGCTTCAATTTGCTTCCAGCTCCATTGCGTTTCTGAATAGGCGATTTCTACACTACACTGTTGGCCATACAACTTGTTTGGGACGATGATAGTGCTTAATTCTTCTGTGGTGGCTTTCCGCTCCCCTTTGTCGACCATCTGAAGTGCTAATTCTGTATTGTCTACACTACACTCTTTGCCATAGTTATCTTTTTTATACGAATATTCAGCAACACGAATAACTCTATGACCCTTTTGAAAGGCTAAATTGACATCTTTAAACGCGACACCCTCACCATTTTCCCTTGGAAGTACTTCCAGCTCTCGCCATAAGTGTCCGTCAACGTAAATATAGATAAATCCTTCTCTTAGCTGATCTTCTCCCTCTATCCCCATTCTCAACGGATAAATATGGACCAACTCCACTTCTGCATCTTGTGCAGTGTCATTCGCCGAAGAAGTACCAAGTGGTATTTTGTAGTATCCCGAGGTGCCAAGGTCTGGGTTAGTATCAGCAACCATCAAAGACACTTTCTCTTGGTCGTTTGCTAGCCCTTCAAAAACCAGCTCTCTGTGAGCGGTTTCAAGATTCGTTAAGTCTGGTACTGTAAAATCACTCATCCTAGTTTCACTCCATCCTTGTAATACTCTTTACCTGATACGCTTACTTTTAACTTTTTACTTCCTGATTTATCGGGGGTTGCATCTCTTTTTGCCACTGACAGTGAGCTAGGGGTAGCACCGCCCGGTTGATTAAGGGGAGAAGGCGGCGTATTTTTACTGTTAGAGATCATAAGATCTCCTTGGCGTACGGCGGGTTTTCCTTCGATATACACATCAAAAGAGCCAAGAATGAATTCGGCTTTGCCTTTGATTGTGCCGCTGGCAATGCCTTTCTTTTTACCGGGTTGATCACCTGTACTTTTTGAAAAGTTACTTTTGATGTTGGCTGCAGGGTTGCCATTGATTTTTACTGAGCTGGCTGTACTTGCCGCGTCTTTAGATTTGGCGAGATTGCTATAAGGAATTGGCACGACAACTTTACCAATTTTAGTCCAGCAAACATCTATGGTATTTAGCATGCCACCACTGTCTTTATGTACTGCGGTGCGACCATTGATTAATACGTTTTGGCCGCTTACGATGCCGACTTGCTGGGCTTCGCTATCTACGTCTTTTTCGATTTGTTCCTCGCTGCCAGCTTGCCATCCTATTTTGCGTTCAACTAAGTCTAAAAACGCTCTGGCGTCATCAATTGGCTTATGCATATCCATGCCTGTTTCTGGTTCTTCATGAGGTAAAATCGGCTCGTTTTTTTCATCGTCCCACTTAGGCGGTGGAACAATATAGTCACTGGCAAACTCGGTTATCATTTCACCTAGCATCATATCGCCATATTTAGCGCGCGCAATCTCATCTATAAATGCGTTTTCACCGCTTGCTTTATCAGGAAATACGGCTATCCCATTTACACAGCCAATGGCACCATTATTTTTCGCTGCGATAGTAAGCTTTAGCAATGCGGGATTATTATGTCGCCACGACACACTCCCGCCTACTCGAAGCGTTGCCGACATTGCATCTTGATCATACTGAATCGAATCTGGCTCTTTTCCCTTTACTGCTGCGATAAAGCTCATAACACACTCCTTGTTACTGAGATTAATTGTGGTTTTTCTTGCTCTGTGATCAGCCACACTCTTTCAATGTGGCTATTTAACGGGTTGTGTAAATAACTGCTGGCAACCGCAAGTCCCATTGCATTATGGCCAGCGCCAATATAACCAATGGTATTTGCCGTGTTGTTGAGTTCAATTAACGCGTCGTGTTCTTGGTACAGGGCCCGGCTGGCATTAAGCCACTCTCTTTGCCACTGCTCACTAAGTAAGCGGGTCGAAATATAGGGCTCACTTACCTCTGCGTGCAGCTCTTTTAATAGCTCACCTAAGTCACTCTGGTATGCTTTGGTTTGGCATGCATTTTTATTAGCACTTGTACCAAGCAATGCGCAACCGCCTTCACTTAATACAACACCTTCAGGGCCGCCAACAACTTGTAGCTTGCCTACCCAGCTTGGTTTTGACGCTTCATCATAACCAACGCAACTATCTACAAATACATAGAGACTATTTGGCGAGAGCGAATCAATATCAAGCGTTTTATGCAACTGAATATCGTCAACGTTCAGCTCTAGATGGTCACAAAGCGTCCTAACATCAGACACTTCTATATATGGCTCTTCTGCTTTTGCGTAGCCAGTAATTAGATTAATGGTGCCGTCCCATGTGTTGGCACTGCCATCAAACCGTTGTTTTGTCTGATCTAATAAAGATTCAAGAATGGTTAAACAGCGGTCTTTACGTAACGTGACCGAGATCTCTTCGATTTGTGCGCGCAAGTATGGCGCGTCGAGGCTTATATCGTACCTAACAATGGCTTTACTTGGCGTGCAAAAGCGCATGTTATTTGCGACCGCGGTATATAAAGCACTAGGATGGTTACCGGCGGGGGTTTCTAGCGCGATTAATTCAAACTGCATGTGCCACTCCTTGCGTTTGTGCCTCTTCGACTAAGAACACGCTGTTACTGCCCGTTTGGCTCTTTTTTACCTTTCCTCGCCAAATTAATGAAAACTGCTGTGTTTGTGAGTCAATTACCAGCGTATCACACTGCATATCAATAGGCGCGGCGTCTGGGCCATTAACCAAACGACAGCGAGGCACGATTCTGGGCAGCATTAGCTTTAGGCTTTGTCCATAAGGTAAGTCTGGCGTTAAGCCCATCATTTCAATCCACCAGCCATCACTAAACGGGTTTGGAGTTTGTTGGTCTTGCGGCGCGACTTGATAATGCGCAGCAGGGACTACTTCTTTAAATGGAAACTTACCCGCGAGGGCTTGGGCTTCGTCAACCTCTGGGAGTTTGTCACCCCTTGGCGACCAAAATGGTGGGATCGCTGCAAAGCTTGCAACCGCAGTGTCGTGACTCGGTTTTTTTAATACCTGATTAGCATACTCCACTTGTGGCAATGGCTGGCCTTTCGCTTCTTTATTCTTGAGCTTATAACCACGACCAAGAGGATTCTGGGTTGAAACTTGTTCTTCATCCGACAGACTCGTGCCGCCATAGGCAAGTTGATAATTTAATACACAGGACGATAATACTTGTGGATCGCTCGCCACAGGCCCGAATAGCGATCGCTTCCACACACGCTCACCAGTAACTCGAAGTAACTTATCAACAAAGACCTTATCGTTACAGCCGAGTTTTAGTCCAACTTCAATCACTCTCGCTTGCTTGTCGGTTGGTGGAAAGCAGGTCAATTCGCCATATACCTCAAAACCGGTTTTATAGGGCTGAACTTCGCTAACGGCGGTTAAGCAGGCTTCAAGCCCTTCACCGTCGAAGTCATCAGCAAGTACAACAGGCGCTCCAGTTGGATCGGGATACACATTACCCTTTACGTCGTATTCAAAGTTTTGCTTCACAGCGATGACTACGATGGGATCTTTTTCCTCATCCCAAGCCTCAACCGTGCCACTTTGCCACTCGGATTCATTCACTAGCATGGTTCAACTCCTGCTTTACTGATTGCCATTGAAGATAAGCCATCGGCATGTAAAAAAGCGCAGCGCCAAGTGCATGCGAGGAAATTTTGGAAAGCTTGCGCTGTATCGCAAGGCCAGCCAATCCCTGTTGTAACCAAGCTGCAGGCTCGGAGACTTTACGCCCCGCGAGTTGATGTTGGGTATTTGCGGTTATTAAGGCTTGGCGTTCATACTCTGCTTGCTTAAAACTGGGTAGTTTTTGCGATTTTTGAGATTTAATTCCAGTTTTCGCATCACTTATTGCGAAATCTTCAGGTAAGTCAAGATCGGTGATTTGTTTCCACGCCTCGTAAGCCGGTCGAGCGGTACTGGGGGCTTCGAGTAACTTAACTAGATTTTGTAACGAACGGGTATGAGAAAAGTACGGAAATACTTCAGCAATGTAGCTTGGATTGTGCTGACAATAAAGTAAACATGGCTCATCCCATTTAGGCTCGTCGAGCAAACCTGCAAGCTGCAATAATTTTGCTTTTAGCACGGCATCATCTGTCATCGCAAACCGCTTCACTAAGTGCTCTGAAAGCTGCTCTGTATTACACAGCCACATATTAACCAATGCCGTGTAGGCAATTTCAGGGTTGCTATGTTCAAGTGCAGCCATAAGTTGGTGGCGCGACAAGTTAGCCGTACTAAATGCTAAATAGATAAGGCTCGTAGGCCAATTTTCATCGGTTGATAAAATTCTCTGCCTGAGTGCATCACCAAAATCAATGCGCCATGCTGATAAGTTATGAATGAGTAACTCGGCAAGCGCAGGCTCGCGATTAATAGCCGTGATTATTTCACTGGCTTGATCTTCAAGCGCTCTTGTCCCAAAAAGATGGTTAATGAGTAATAACAGCTGAGGTGAGTCAATCTCTTGAGTTAACTTAAATACATCATCAATCGACCCATGCGCGATACAATCTAGTTGTGAGCGGTTTATCCAGTGTTCTTCGTCCGTCGCAGCTAAGGTATACACATGATTTAATAGTTGTTTTTCAAGGGCATGTAAACGCCCAGTCTCAACTACTTGTCGTGCATTAAACTTTTGATAATGACGCCAAAGCGACTTAAGTTGTTGACGGTGAACGGCCAATTTGGTTGCAGCTAAAAACATAGTCACACCGTATCAGCTTAATTTAATCGAATTGGCCAGCCTTGGAGGCTGAGATCTTGCTCAATATCGGCGTTTAATAGTTTACCTTCAAGCTGTATCTCACCATTGCCGTTGATCGCAATGCTGCCATTTTTGGTTTTGACACAGACTTTTTGCTCGCCATTTAGCACCACAGTGCCGTTGTTATTTGTTACCGACGCTGCCGGAAAATCTTGCGGTGCAGCTAAGCGACCAATAACGATAGGCATTGCCACACTATGAAGCAACACTTCATCGTCAATACTTACGCGTGTCACGCTGTCTAGTTGACCTTTAACCTTCATTTCTACCTTTGATTCGTCACACTTCACTTGTAACACTTTGCCTAATTTATCAATGGCGGATACACGCCATACGATGTTGCTTAACGACGGAGGAAATTGTACAACATTGGTTTTCATAGACTTTGCTCCCTGCTTAGTTATGGCTAATTGCTGAGCCAGACACTGAAATATTGCTGGCGCTTAAGTTCAAGTTGTTCGCATCGATAGTAATATTACCTGCCGCATCGATTTCTATTTTTCCGCCGCCTTGAGAGAGCTGAATTGAGCCGCTACCTTGGCCAACGATAGAAATGTTTCTATCGGCATTAATGGTCAAGTTACCATTTTGCGCCGCAAGCTCAACATTACCATCAACGCTGAAGTAACTGATGTCTTGCGCTGCCTCAAGATTGATGGATTGCTGCGCTTCGAATTGAATATTGCTGTCAGCAGACTGAATTTTAATGTCGGTGTCTGCGGTGAGTTGAATCGCCTCTTTGGCATTGATCTCAATATTGGACTCAATACTTTGGATATACACCGCATCTTCTGCGCGAATGCTTATTTCTTTGTCGGCTTGTGCCACAATATTTGCTCGTGATTGCAGCGTCATCGCTTCTTTCGATTTAATATCGATGTAACCTTTTTTGGTTTCAAGCTTGATAAATTCGCTGCCTTCGGTGGCATTAAATTCGAGTATATTTTCTTGTGCTTTGGTGAACAATTGGATTTTCTCTTCGCCTTGTTTGTCATCCATCAACAAGGTGTTTTCTGCCTTTGTCACCAATTTATTTTCAGTCGCATTCTCAGCAGTAATCGGGCTTAGCGCTTCATCGTTAAATAGCGCACCGAGAATGACCGGTCTGTCTAAGTCACCATTTTCGCCCGCCACCATAACCTCGGTTCCTTTGTTTAAAGGAAAGTGCATGCCGTGCCCGCCAGGCCCACCATAGTGCTGCATAAGTCGAGTCGGTTTACTCTCTTCCCCTTCACCATCTTGGTTAAATGGCAGCTTGACTTTATAGCGCCCTTTGTCATCCACTTCTTGCTCAATCGTGGCGTTAAACGATGCAAAGACCTTTTTACGCTTAATCACAGGCGCTTTAAACTGCACATCAATTGGGATAATCGTCGCTTGGTTTTTATAGGTTAAGCCTTTTACCTTGGAACCGTATTCAACGCTACCGCCTTGGCAGCCTTTATGAGCAACAGACACCACTAAGTAACGACCGCTGTAATTAAGGTGATCGGTTATGGTTAAAGCGACACCCGGACGAAGCGCCCGACAGTCGGTATCGATAACAAAAAGGTTTCTCTGACAATCAATGCTTTGCTGGTGCACTTTGGTAAGCGTATCGCCATCTCCTTCAGTCATGAAGTTTTCAGCAAATATACTGTCTTCACCAAAGCCGCCCACCTCTGTTTGATTATTGCTATTAACAGACAGTGCACAGCCTTTTTCATAGTCTTCGTCATACAGTCTAAAGCCGCTATTTAGTAGGCTCGCCTTTTTAGAAAAGGCAAAAACAGACTCGCTCGGCCTAACCTGTCCAGTAGGTGACGCGTAAGGCAAAGTTATCTCTTCCATCTCTGAAGAAAAATCACTGCTGCTGCCAAACACTGACAGATTGGCTTGACTGCCCGTTGACTCTGTGCTGCCGTAAACAAAACCGTAGCGGCGCATTAGACGCGTCACAAAGTCAAAGTCGCTTTCGTCATACTGCACTGTCATAGCAAGGGTTGGCGATGATGCCTTTAGTTGCAATTTTCCTGACGGGAACCCTGCCTTGTCTAACACACTTTTAACGATGGCATCCGCAGACATGTCGGTAAAAACACGATTTGATCGTTGATGTTTGAGCAACACCAAAAGTGATTGAAAAGATAAGGTATACACGTAGCCTTGATGACTGCGACCATGGCAAACATATTCGGTAATAATTCCCGAAACCGTTCTGTCAGACATAGCCCACGTAATGGAAAATGTAACATCTTTACCAATCACCAGATCAGGCTCAATTAGCTCTTCACTTAACACCTCAATATCGAAGCGATAGTCACTGCATAAGCTGTCATTGTGTGATTCAAAACTCAATACTTTAAATAAACTTCCTGATAGCCCCGCAATTTCGATTGCAAAGTGACTTTCGTTTGCCTTAGGCAGTTTATCGGCAAGTGATGCTAGCATTTCCATTTTTGTCTCCTTACTCGTATCTACCGTTAGCTTAAGTCGGCGAATACGGCTTCAATTTCACCATTTTCATCCAGTGTCAGCGTCAGCAGGTCTGGCATATCTTCTTCGCTCATAAAGCCCAAAATTGAACGAGCGATCCCAGGTAAAATTTGTTGTTCAATTGTTGCGTTAACCAATCGTGCGCCGCTATCAGACATAGCGCATTTATCGGCTAGATAATCTAGCGCTGTTTGATCTACGCGCAGTTGTATTGCGTGATTGTCATGAAGTCGCGCCGCGACCTTCTCAAGCTTTAGTGCCACGATATGTTTTAACACATCGGTATCTAGCGGGAAGAAAGGCACAACCTGCATACGCGCTAAAAGCGCAGGTGCAAAATGCGCGAGCAAGTTTGGCTTAATTAAGCTGACTAGCTGCTGAAAGCTCGGTCTCTCAAACGGTGTTTCTTGTTCGTTGTTGTCTTGTGCTTCTTCGTCTTCGGGTACGCCTTGCTGAATGATCCCATCCACCATTTGTTGCATGGCCTGCTGCTCGGTTTCTGGTGTACAAGCATTGATGATTTGCTCAGCCCCTAAATTAGAAGTCATGATGATAACCGTGTTTCTAAAATCGATTTCACGCCCTTCACCATCACGCATTACACCCATTTCAAACACTTGGTAAAACATATTCATGACATCTGCGTGGGCTTTTTCCACTTCGTCAAGTAACACCACAGAATATGGACGTTGGCGCACAGCTTCGGTTAACACCCCACCTTCACCATAACCCACATAACCCGGTGGTGAGCCTTTGAGTTGTGATACCGTATGTGCTTCTTGATATTCACTCATGTTTATTGTGGTTAAGAATTTTTCACCACCAAATAGTAGCTCGGCTATGTGTTTTGCGGTTTCGGTTTTACCAACCCCTGAAGGACCCGCTAATAAGAATACACCCAGCGGGCCAGATGAGGCCGATACACCCGCTTTTGCAACCCGTAAGGTTTTTGCAATCGCAGTCAATCCAGCATTTTGACCCACAACGCTTTGTGCCAGTGATTGCTCAAGCTTAAGTAAGTTCTCCAGCTCGTCTTTCACCATGTTACCAACAGGGATCCCAGTCCAACTTGCGATCACTTGCGCTACCGTATCGCTGGTCACTTCGGAGAAAATCGCATTATCATCTTGATTTAACGCAGCAAGCGCTTGTCTAATCGCAGGTTTCTCTTCGTCACTCGCACCGTGTAAGGCGTTATAAGTATCAATTTGCAGCTCACGGCTTTGCTCAAGCTCAGCAAGCTGCTCTTGGGCTTGTGTAAGCGCATCAGTGAGGCTTTGAATGCAAGTTTGATCTGCAATCCCAAGCTTTGACTCGATTGCCAAGCGTTCGATTCTGCTTTGATAGTAACGGATCTGCTCTTTGGCTTTATCAATCACCACAGGCGACGTTGCCGGTCCCATTCTGACCATTGCAGCCGCAGTATCTAGTACATCAATAGCTTTGTCAGGTAATTGTCTACCTGTAATATATCGTGCAGACAAACTAACCGCGGCTTCAATTGCGCTGTCTGTGATTTGAATTTGATGATGCTTTTCGTATTTCTCTTTAAGACCCGTGAGCATAAGCTTTGCGGCTTGCTCGGTTGGCTCATCGACTTTAATTAATTGAAACCGGCGTTCAAGCGCAGCATCGCGCTCAAAATATTTTTTATATTCACTCCATGTCGTTGCTGCAAGTGTTCTTACTTCTCCACGAGCAAGTGCAGGTTTTAGTAGGTTTGCGGCATCTCCCATGCCAGCGTCGCCACCAGCACCAATCAAGGTATGCGCTTCGTCAATAAATAAGATAACAGGGGTCGCTGAACTCTTTACTTCATCAATGACTTGTTTAAGACGACGCTCAAATTCACCTTTTACGCCGGCTCCGGCTTGTAGCAGCCCCATATCCAGTACGCAGATCTTAACTTCTTTGAGTTCTGGCGGAACTTGCCCTTCAACAACGCGCTGAGCAAGCCCTTCTACCACTGCCGTTTTACCAACACCGGGCTCACCGACAAAGATAGGATTATTTTTGCGGCGACGACACAACACATCAATTGCGAGACGGATTTCTTCGTTGCGCCCAAGAACCGGGTCAATTGCACCAGAACGTGCTTTTTCAGTGAGGTCTTCACAAAATGATTCTAGCGCGCTTTCACCTTGTGAACGGCTATTCGACACCGTGTTGTCAGCATTTGGCTTACTAAATACTTGACGCTCAGTCGAGCCTTTACAGATCTTGTTTAAATTCTGCTTTAAGAAGTGCGTATCAATCTTGTCGAACTCGCGCGCCAGTCCAAATGCAGGGCTGTATATCGCCATGTCTTTGAACGAGTCAATCAGCGCAGCTCCTGTGATCCAATCATTTTGATGGCGCATATTTGCACTGAGCCATGCTTTTTCTAACCACTCATAGAGGCGACGGGAGAAAACCGGCTTGCTCGGGTTACCAGCATCTTGTTGATTGATAAATTCTAGCGCGCTATTCCACAATGCGTCTTGATCAACTTCGAAGAAAGGTAAAATCTTCGCAACATCGCCGTCATTGTGCTCTTCCATTAACTTTAATAAGTAATGCTCTGGTAGCACTTCAAAATGCTTTCGACTCGCTGCGAATCCTGCTGCAGCTTCTAACGCTGTCGCGCTGTGATGATTGAGTTTGTCTATGAGATTCTTTATGCCTGTTGCGTCCATCTTTTAATCCTTGCTATTCCCGTTCGCATTAAAACTGTGATTGTGAATATATTTTCTTCTCTACGCGTGCGTTAACTTTACCTATCGCACAACTTATCCCAAGCTTGCCAGCCCCTAATCGAGTCCCCTCGCGTGCTTGGCGATTGATCTGTACTAACAGCTGCCAGTTCATTTTGGTGGAGGTGTGCCAATTTAATAATTGTGATAAACGTTTCGCCTTTACACCACCTGGCTCATATAGGTGCGCCTCAGCCTCGTCCATTGGACCAAGCTCAATGCAAATACGATTGCCGGTAACCAGTACGCGTTTACCCAATACGCCATTGCCACCCAATGAAAAACCGCTATGTTTTGACCCTAGCTTGCCCGCTTCAGTAATACCTTCCCATTCAACGATATTGTCTTTAATCGTTAAGCTTTCATCTTGTAGCGCTTGCTTTAATACTTGTTCAAGCCCAGCAGCACTGGTTTGTTTAGCACTAATGAGGTTTAGTTTGCTTTTATCTGACTGATTATTTTCAAATACCGCAGCAACTATCTGGTCAAATTGCTGCGCGCCAATGCCGGCGAGATTAATCTGAGACTTTTTCCAACTTTGAAATAGCTGGCAATACAGTACATGATTGAAGAGATCTAAAAATGCACGTGTTCTAGCTCCTATCTCCTCGTCTCCTGCGGCTTGTTCTAACAAGTAGTGCGGCATCGCAGCATCAACGCCATACAAACCGAGGAATGATGTTTCGAGCCTTAGCTTGCCTCGTTGCTTTACTTGTAATTCGCAGCGTCTAACATCTGAAGCTGGAAATCCAAGTTCCTTATAGGGGGCAATTTCAACGCGATGACTGTGGCCACTTTGTAACTCGTTATTGCTAGCCCAGTGCTGTTCAATAAGCGTTAGCGCCTTGTACAAACTAAAACGCCAAGGTGTTGCCATCAATTTAGCGATTGGCTCTGGCAGTTTTGCCCAAATAGGTTGGTTTTGCTGCTCCATCATTTACACCTGATAACTATCGCCTGCAGTCACATCCCACTCCCACTCGTGGTAACTTGGCAGCAGCGTTACTCGGGTTTTTAAGCACTCGTTGATTGGTGCATATAGTTTAAAGAACTGATGCAACACATCGCAAAAATGGTAAGCGTCGGCTGTACAAACAAAGCTCTTTTCGTTTAGGGTTAAATGTATCTCTATTCCTTTAACAAACACGCCCTTTTGTAGCAATGAGATAGGTTTAGACTCAGCGCCTTGGATGCTCTCGATACGATTTCGATTTTCAGATCGCTCCGACCAATCAAACAGCGCCAATAGCTTTTTCAGCTGGGTTGGTTCCGCAAGTTGAGAGAAACGCATATTCAACAAGCTAATGAGCTGCCAATGTAAAGCCTGATCAGGAGAATTAAGCAACTTGCTCGGTCTTACGACATTTTTAACGCTAAGTACCGA
This sequence comes from Pseudoalteromonas sp. Isolate6, assembly GCF_022398435.1. Lineage (NCBI taxonomy): Bacteria > Pseudomonadati > Pseudomonadota > Gammaproteobacteria > Alteromonadales > Pseudoalteromonadaceae > Pseudoalteromonas > Pseudoalteromonas sp. Isolate6. Next base: position 31,872 of record NZ_JAKEVK010000031.1, read on the forward strand.
CGGTACATCAGCGCTTTGTGCATTGATATCACCCTCTTGCAGTGTTTGCCTTGGCCACGCCGCGTTATGTGCCAACAGCTCAGTCGATAAAGTAGTAATATCACCCACTTCTTGCATTGAAAGCTGAATGTATGTCTGTGGCGATACCCCGCCAATATCGCGGCTTATCAGTGAATACAAATGGGCGTTATCTTCATATACCGTGCTATATCGAGAAACAAAGTCGATGGCTTCCCCAGTGCTACTGCTTGCGCCTTGTACCGACTTAACGCTATAACAAAAGCTCTCTCCAAGCTTATTTTGCACTGGATGTAGTTGGTATTCGGTTTGGTTTTCACTGACTCGGATAGGCTCGGCATCTACCGGATAGATATTTACCGCGGGTACACAATTAAGCAGAATATTATCTGCGTTTACTTTGTTACCGGGCGGTAATTTAATATCACTGGCTATTTTGATGCTGATAGTATTAGTGTCTGGATCAATATTTAGCGTATCCAGTCCCGTTAGTTCAACAAAATAGAACTTTTCACGAGAGTTAAAGTAATCAAGTAGCAAGGCATAAGCGGGATGACTCTGTTCGCTGTTCGGCAGCATTCCGGTGCTGTCTTTATGAAAAGCTGCATCTATTTTTGACTTGTTCAAGGTATATTGCGTCGTACTTCCCAACCTTCCAGTCTCAACCTCTATCGCTGCGTTTGGGTTCTTCATCATTTGATAAAGACTGGCACAAAGCGGCGTGTCACCACGTAAATACACCCGCAATTTAGAGAGATCGTAATCATCTAAACTGCCTTGGCCTAACCGCTTGAGGTGCAAGTTTAACGTCGCACCAGTGTGGATCTCATGATAGTCCACAGAATAGATCTCAAACGGCAGCACTTTCGTTTCTGCGGTGGTAGTAAAGTGACAAGCCACAGGAGCGTTGTCACTTTTATGGGAAGAGATTTTCGCGCCTTTTGGCACACTCACCAACCCTTGCATGGTGAGTTTTGGCGCAAACTCTAACACCGTCGTAGACGGATAGTAGTTTAATAATATTGGGCAAATCTGTCTGAGTACTTGCTCAGACACTTCAGGTAGCGTCTCGTCCAATCGCTTTTGCGTAAATGCCGTTAAATAAGCGACTCCTTCGAGCAAGCGCTCAACATGGGGATCTCTATCCTTTAATGCGTCAATATTTAAAAAACCGGCATGTTCAGGATACTGCTGAGCAAATTGTTTACCTGCTTGTGTTAACAGCCTCATTTGCGCATCAAAATATTGCTGCATATCCATTAGTCTGCTCCTCCTGCATTGACGTTTGCTTTACCACCTGACGCAAACTTAGTATTCAATCTGATTATCTCGCCGGTTTTTAATTGCGCTCTTATCTCAAATCGAATCACACAGTTTTCCTCTTTTATGTCGATGGGTCGAACGATGAGGTTGGTAATTCTTGGTTCGTACTTTTCTATGGTTCTTTTTACTTCATTGGCAAGTGTTTGCTGCGAATAAGGTAGCCCTTCATATAGATCTTCCACATCCGGTAAACCATAATCGCCTAAATGCTCAAGCACTCCCCTACGCGCATTCAATAGTTGCGTTAGGTGTTTACATACGCTATCGCTTAGATGTGATAAATTGTTATCACTATAGGCTTGGCGTGATGGCTGAGCTAGCAAATCAAATAAGGCCATAGAAAAATACGCTCTCTATTCATTGCACGAACTAGTATAAGCTTGAAAAGGAGGCCAACAGGCCTCCAACACTCGAAATTAACGACCTTCAGTCCATGAGTCAGAGAACTCAATGTTACCGTCTAGGTACGTCCAAGTGATGCGCTTGTAGCGCATGTGCACTGTTTCAAGGTGAGGATAACGCTCTTTATCCAAATCTTTAACGTTGTGCATTGTTGGCGTGATTGAAGTGATTTTCACGTCTTCAAGCGTATGGCGGAAGTACTCACGCTCAGTACCAGTGTCATCAATACGGTACCATTTAAGCTCAAGTTGCTTTAATGTTTGACCGTTTGAACACGCTTTGTACATGTACGGAGTAGCAGCATCCACAGCTTTTGTGATAACAAAAGGCTCGTGCTTACGAGTACCTGTTAGCTCGCCCGTGTCGTTATCAGTTGGGATACGCAATTCGTGATCGAAATGCAAAATCTCAATTGAACCTTCACGCTCAGCTACAGTTACTGAACCTTTAACGTCGTTACCTTGGTCGTCCTTTAACCACATATACGCTGGAATTGCCATTTTTAATTTCTCCTTTTAAGATAAGATGTTTCCTAATTATTAAAGGCATTGATCAAACGCGTGTTTTTCACGTTTGATCCCCAAACAAAGCGCCACGCTTTATGCCAATTTGGGAACATGTCCCAAGTTGGTGGCAGCCAACTTGGGGCAATCTTTCACTACATGTTATAAGTCACCACGTAATTCCATCACTAACGTCGCCGCATCAAATGGCGTTTTTAGTATATCCAGCTGCAAAAAGTGCTGCTGGACCGCTTCGGGTAACTGTTTAAATTCGAATTCAGCTCGAAGCTCTTCATTCCATCTATGCGTCACAAAACTGTCTACCGTGATTAACTCATCCTTTGGCGCCGTTTGATTGTAGTGCTCAACCGCCTTTAAAAAGTAAACATCATGGTCTTGCATACAATCATTAAGCGTTAAGTAATGCAGATAATTGACAGCCTCTACAACTAATTCTGTCTCCAATTTATCTACTTTTAACTGACTTGGCGTAACTCGTGGAGCATACTCAAAACACGTTTCCATCGCCGCAGTATAAGAGATAGCAGCTTCTTGCAATTTCTTTTTTGCGAAAAAGAGCTCAGGTGTCAGCCCTTGACTATAAGCAAAGTTAGTCACTAGAACTGTACTTAACACCATCAACCAGCTACATATTTTTCGTTTAAACATGACAATCCATTGCCTTATCGCTTTTTTCTAGGGCTATCTCAGCCTTAGATATGTTTATTCGTTTTTATCAGTGGCTTTTATTTATACTTGCCTTTTGACCAACGAGCTTAAGACGCACGTCAATTCCACAGTTTAACGCATGCACTAAAGTGCATCATGGAAGTATAAATCGTTTTAACTTTACTCAGCTTTAATGGGTTCTCCTATAAAGCTTCCGTACTTAAGTACAGGCAGGGAGAATAAAATTAAAAACCAGATTACATTTCCAAAAAACAACATTTCAGACGAAGTATAACCGCCTAAGTAAAATTCATTTAGTAAACTGTAAATATTTACAAACCACCATACCAAAACTACCAAACACCATGTTCTTTGGCTTAACATACGCACTTGTAAAATCAGCAGTAAGTTTGCTACCAACACTAATCCATCAGTAATAAGAACGACAACTTCTACAAGTGAAACCCTAATCTCAGACAAGATTAAAAATTGATTTTCATATATTGAAAAT
>NZ_JAKEVK010000310.1:0-3529 GCF_022398435.1 Pseudoalteromonas sp. Isolate6
CTTTATTTTTTAAAGTATCTCTTAACATCTTCTGCTCCTATCACAGGGTCACTGGCTTGTCTATAATATTGGCATTTTTGTCTAATGCTTTAATTACTAAAGTTCCATCTTCTTTATTTCGAATCAATAATTTTTGTACAGAGTCTTTATTTTTTTGAAGGCTCTTGAGGATTTTACGTCTTGTTTTTTCGTCAATTCCTGCTTGTTCTAATCTTTTTTCTGTTACCCACGCATTACTCATTTGTTTACCATTTTTAGTTTTACCTAATGGAGAGGTGTTATATTTGGCTTCTGTAATCACATAGTCTGGTGGTGGATTTGGGTGCAGATATATTCCGTCAATACCGGATTGTCCTGGTTTATAATTACCATCGGTTTTACCTAGTGGTGTATAGCCATTCTCCAACATTAATTGGTGTGCATTGTACTCACCAGTAGCACCTTTTCTATGGTTTAATGATTTATGCTGCGTAAAGTCACTAGGCGTCTTACGTGATGGCGGATTAACTTTGTTAACAGGGGCACCTTTGAGATCGTTTCCTTCTGGAGCTGAAAGCTCCGGCGCTTTAGATTTCTTCGGCACATTGGTAACGCCAATCTGTGGTAACTCCCCTTGATACTCATCCAGCGCTTTATTAACTCGCTGTCCGATTTCTTGGGCGGCTTGTTGCATATGCTGGTCGATTTTGGGGGTGACCTCGTCTAGGCGTTTTACTGTGGCTTGCATGCCTTCGATGGCGGCGTCTGGGAGCAGTAGGTCGTAGTGCCAACTGGTAGACATGTCATCAAGTGAATCGCGTAGGCCTTTGACGATGTTTTTAACTTCCGTGGCGGATTGCGTTCCTAGGTCTTGCCAGTTGATGTTTCTTAGGTATTTAACTGGGTCGCCTTTGTCGACTTTTCTTTGGGTAAAAAGCCGCAGTACAGCAAGCGCAGCGGAGAGGGATTCTCCGGTATTTTTTAAGATAACCTTGCCCACCACTACTGGCACTAAACCAATACTGATAAGTTAACTAGTGTTTGCCCTGAGAAGAGGAGCAACTTGGAACGGTGATTCTAGGACGGAGTTATTCTTTGTTAATCTATGAGCAAAGTGGAATCCGGCCCTAGCTAACTGGTAAGTTAATATTAAAAAAACGTGTCTAATGAATCATCATGCGTAACCGGGGATACGGTCATCTTGATGATTCATTAAGTGATGTGCGCCGTTACTAATCACATTTGCATACAGCGTTATTCGTGCTGCTTAATAGCGCCACGTACCATAGAAGCCATATCAATAATTTCCATATCACCCATATCGGCAATTAAATTCAAATGGGCAAAAATATCGCACTTTTCAATATTCTTGACTTTTTTCTCGCCACCCATAAATAAAAATGGCGCAAAGCCGTACACTTCATCGGCATTGAGTGGGCCATGTTTTTTTAATGTCGCAGGAAAAAGTGGTTTCCCTTGGTTATCTTTAATATCAAGTTGCTCAGGCTCTTGAAGCGCTATAAAATCTTTTGCAGTTTGGTTAGCCTTACCAGCTGCAATATCTTGCTCGCTTCCTTCGCTTGTTGTTATCCAGTTAAGGTGCGGGCTGATTTCTAGGGATTCACCTGTTTTTTCGCCGTAAATCTGAAGTTCACCCCAAGCATTGCGCGCAATAACATAATAAATATCATCTTGCTCAAACGGGGTATCTTCTAAAAATCGATCAAGGATGTCTTGATAATCCGCGGGGTTTGTCAACCAAAATAAACCATCGGCAAAACCGCTGAAGCCGAGTATTTGCCAGTATTCAAGTAGCTGATCAGGGAGCTTCCCTCGATACGCTTCTATATCAGCGGTAGTCGCGGGTACAATTGTTGTTGGTTGGCCAAATTCGCTTAAAAAAAAGGCTAAATCGTCATCATTAGTTTCTATCATGGGTTCTCTACTTTTTGTTTAACGGGCAGCGCTCAAGTTTAATGTTTAACTTAGCATCTGGGCCATATTCTTTAAATGCTTTTTCAACTTGCTCATCCATTAATTCAACGCGTGTTTTACTTCCTTTTTTACTTCCTATAGGCGCTTTAGCCCACTGCGGACCTATAGATTCATTAACTCTTTTATCACCCAGACGAGTAACATTATCATAACCGCCAGCGCCCATATCAGGGTCATGTAATGCATGTAAATTGTTCATAATTTCTGTTGTTCTTTGCGCAGCTAATTTTTTTGCTTCAGTACGTGATTTGTTTCTACCGTATGATTTCTTGAGAGATTTATATAGTTTGTATCTGAACTTATCTCTAAAACCATTTTGAGCAGTTCCAGTCCCCTTACGCTTCATATTTTTGTATCGATCGCGGTTTTCTCTGTATTCACCAATGGTTAAATCATTTAAGCCTGCTTCTTGATACTTAAGTTGCCTTGCGTAATTCTGTTCTAAAGCACGTAAGTCGCCCTTATGTTTTTTCCTTAAGTTATCACTTGGTTTAAAACAGGGGACCTTGTATGCTTTCATGCCTGCTTTGAGAGGGTGCAATCCCTTCCCCCCCGGTAACTCATTCCCTTTTGGTGGTTCCAACTCATCGGCTTTGGCTTTGGTGGGCTTGTCGGTAACGCCTCGAATTGGTGATTGGCCTTGATATTCATCCAGCGCTTTATTAACTCGCTGTCCGATTTCTTGGGCGGCTTGTTGCATATGCTGGTCGATTTTGGGGGTGACCTCGTCTAGGCGTTTTACTGTGGTTTGCATGCCTTCGATGGCGGCGTCTGGGAGCAGTAGGTCGTAGTGCCAACTGGTAGACATTTCATCGAGTGAATCGCGCAGGCCTTTGACGATGTTTTTAACTTCCGTGGCGGATTGTTTTCCTAGGTCTTGCCAGTTGATGTCTCTTAGGTATTTAACTGGGTCGCCTTTGCCTAGCTTGCGAAGTACCGCAAGCGCAGCCGAGAGGGATTCTCCGGTATTTTTTAAGATAACCTTGCCTACGCCTTTGACGGCTGAGCCCACAACTGGCACTAAACCAATGCCGGTGAGGGTAAAGGCAAGCCAAGCGTCGGTGTCGTTGGCTTCATCATCGTCGGTCAGTAACATGACATTGGCGATGATATCTCGTAAATCCATGACTTGGTCGATAATTGGTATCATGGAAATCAAGGTACCTACCACGATTTGTGACGTAGAGGGGTTTTGATTAAAGTCGCCTTGCAGTGTGCCCCATAACCAATCACCAGCTTGGGTTGCAATGCCATTGGCTTCTATCAGTGGTGCGGTATTGCCGCTGCGTACCATTTCAGCCGCTCGCGCTGGGGTGATTTGTCCATACAGAGGGTTTTTAGGGCGATTATCTTCTGGTAGGTAATCGCGTTTGTCCTCACCATATTGCACGGTGTATTGACCGGGTGGGGCATTCTCAATTTTTGCTTTACCGCTGTCGTCTAAGTTACCAGTCAGCTCTGTGCCGTTTGCAAATCGAATGGTATAAGGTGCGCCCATAATTGGGCTGCCATCTTGATAGGTATAAGACAACTCAATGGTACTGCTCGCCATGGT
>NZ_JAKEVK010000311.1:0-3502 GCF_022398435.1 Pseudoalteromonas sp. Isolate6
AAGTTAATCTCAGTATTTAGTGTTAACTGTATTTGAGTTAAATGGGTGGTTATGTTGAGAAACAGAGATAAAAGGCCACGATCTCAGGGTGGAAAGTGGCCTTGGTTACTAACAAGCGAACTAGTTTGCAATATTATTGACGCAAATTTATTTCTACTTACTAAACAATCTTTTTCATATCTGACATGTAACCGCGAAGGACTTCACCTATTTTTTCTACCGGATGGTTACGGATCGCACGGTTTACAGCGATGAGTTTCTGGTTGTCAGCATAATTGTCACTGTCTAACAAACCTTCACCAATCTCACGTTTTGTTATGGATTCCATAAATGGCTTCAATAATGGTAGGCATGCGTGATTATACAGGTAGCAACCATATTCTGCGGTGTCTGAAATCGTACGATTCATCTCGAAAAGCTTTTTGCGCGCAATGGTGTTCGCGATTAGCGGCGTTTCGTGTAGTGATTCGTAGTACGCTGATTCATCAATAATGCCAGCCGCTGTCATGGTTTCGAAAGCTAACTCTACACCGGCTTTAACCATAGCAACCATTAAAATACCTTGGTCGAAGAAAGTCTGCTCTGAAATTTCAGCGTCAGTATTCGCTTGCTTTTCAAACGCGGTTTGTGCGGTTTCTGCGCGCCATGTAAGTAATTTATTGTCGTTTTCAGCCCAATCCGCCATCATACCTTCTGAAAATTCACCACTGATGATGTCGTCCATATGCTTGTTGTATAGCGAGCGCATAATGTCTTTTAGTTGCTCGCTCAGTTCAAATGCAAGTAACTTGGCGGGATTCGACAGTCTGTCCATCATATTGGTGATACCACCGTGTTTTAGTGCTTCAGTGATGATTTCCCAGCCATATTGAACGAGCTTTGATGCATATCCAGGTTCAATGCCTTCTTCAACCATTTTGTCAAAGCATAGTAGCGAGCCAGTTTGCAACATACCACATAGGATGGTTTGCTCACCCATTAGATCTGATTTTACCTCAGCAATAAATGATGATTGCAATACGCCAGCACGATGACCACCAGTTCCTGCCGCATATGCTTTAGCTTGCGCGAGACCTTTACCCTCAGGGTCGTTTTCAGGGTGAACAGCAATCAGCGTAGGTACACCAAAGCCGCGTTTGTATTCTTCACGTACTTCCGTGCCCGGACATTTTGGTGCAACCATGATTACGGTGATATCTTCACGCACTTGCATCCCTTCTTCTACGATGTTGAAGCCGTGAGAGTAAGCAAGTGTTGCGCCTTTTTTCATTAACGGCATAACCGCATTTACAACAGGTGTATGTTGTTTGTCAGGCGTTAAGTTTAGTACCAAATCTGCTTCAGGAATGAGCTCTTCATAGGTGCCAACGATAAAGCCGTTTTCAGATGCATTAAGAAACGATTGACGTTTTTCTTCGATTGCTGAGGGACGTAGTGCGTAACTAACATTCAAACCAGAATCTCTTAAGTTTAGACCTTGGTTTAAGCCTTGGGCGCCACAACCAACGATGACCAGTTTTTTACCAATCAGAACGTCGACACCTTGTTCGAATTCTCTTGGGTCCATAAATGCACATTGAGAAAGCTGAGCTAATTGCTCGCGTAAAGATAAAGTATTAAAGTAATTCGACATGATATTTCCTGATTCTGTAGAAATAGATTGAAGTCAGAGTAGGGCGAACTTTTGATTGCGTAAAATGATATATTTGAACTATAGTATTTCAAAAGGTGAAATACTATGAATCACAAACAACTAAAATATTTTTTGGCACTTGCAGATACGCTGCATTTTTCCCGGGCGAGTGAACGCTGTTTTGTAAGCCCTCCAACTTTAAGTCGTCAAATCAAGCAGCTAGAAGAGGAGGTCGGGGCGCCTTTGTTTCTACGAGACAATCGCACCGTAGAGCTGACTCAGCAAGGTAAAGCGTTTGTTCATTACGCGCAAGCGACGTTGGCAAGCTGGCGGCAGTTTAAGAGCGAATGTGTTGACGATGATAAGCCTTTGACCGGTGAGCTGAGCTTATTTTGTTCAGTGACCGCGACTTACAGCTTTATTTATGATCTTTTTTCCAAATTTCGCCATCTATACCCGCAAGTAGAGTTGAATCTTATTACCGGCGACCCCGCGCATTCAATAGCAGAAGTTGCCAGTAGTAAGGAAGATGTAGCAGTAGCGGTGAAGCCAAAACATCTGCCAAACGGTATCGAGTATTTACCTATCGGCCGTTCTAGGTTGGTGTTCATTGGCCCGACGATGGATTGTCCGCTTAAATCTATTATTGACGAATACAGTCACAGTGATCTGCCATGGCAGCGCTTGTCTTTTATTATGCCAGAGCAAGGTGTGTTAAAAGATCGTATTGATAGCTTTTGCAAAAAACACAATTTTATACCCAAGGTTTATGCGCATGTTTCGGGTCATGAAGCTATGGTTGCACTCGCAAGTTTGGGTTTTGGTATCGCGTGTGTCCCCGAGATAGTAATTAGTCAAAGCCCATTTAAGAATCAAGTTCAGCTTTTGCAGCTTAGATCTGATGAGATTGAAATTGGACTTGTAACTAAGAATAAACGGTTATATGACCCAGTTGTTAAAGCACTTTGGGATACGGCAAAAGGATTATTTGTGCTGTAAAGCATCCATTCAGGTTGCGTGACTACACTGTGTTCATCCACGTTGAATGAAGAGGTGCGTCCGTGTCCACTATCTTGGTTGCACAAAGCAATAACAATATATTGACATCACAACAAAAAATGCTTGAAGAGCAAGGTTATACTGTTGAGTTGTTGAGGGAATTAGGCCAATTGAATGGTTTTTCAGGGAAATCTATTAACGGTATCGTGCTTGATCAAGCTATCGCTTCGGTACCAACCTGTGATTCAATTAGCCAGTTTAGACAAAGGTTTAAAGCGCCGGTGATTGTCAGTCTTGACAGCGATGATGAAGATGTTCATAGCCTGTTTCTAGAGCTTGGTGCTGATGAAGTTATTTCAAAAGATGCAAAGCCACGGCTGTGGCGTGCTCGACTTGACGCCGTATTAAGAAGGCAAGCTGCGAACTCGCAGTTCGACGATGAGCCGGAGCAGCTCACTTTCGGACAATTACATATCGATAAAAACACCAGACGCGTGAGTTATGGTCAGGAGCGTATTGATCTTACTACACATGAATTTGAACTTTTATGGTTGCTCGCAAGCAATGGTGGCAAAGTGGTGAAACGTGACTTTGTTTATGAACAAATCCTAGGTAAGTACTATCGCCCAGACACACGAACGATAGATGTCCGTATTTCTCGCTTACGTAAAAAACTACATGATAATCCCAGTCGTCCTGAGAAGATCAAGACAATTTGGCGTCAGGGTTACTTATTTGTTACTGACGTTTGGAACTAAAAAGTAACAATTTGATTTAACGCAAAAATACTTCGGGTTTTTCGAATACTTAATTCGATTAAATTTGATGAAAAGCTATGCGTAATAGCGGCATAAATTCATTGTTATGGAT
>NZ_JAKEVK010000312.1:0-3458 GCF_022398435.1 Pseudoalteromonas sp. Isolate6
TAATTATGCTTTTTGTGCTCAGCTGTACAAGAATTACATTTCTGATCGTTGCATGACTCGCTGAGATGTGATTTATTGAAGGTATGGGTTTGGCCAAATCTCATCGGTAAGTAGCGCATCTGTATAATCTACGATGTCGCTCGTGTTTAACTTTTCTCAATAAAATCTTTAATTTAAATTGTTAGTACGAATTGTCATTACATCGTAAGTCACTATCTTCGTTTTGAATGACGTTCGCTTAAGTTTGAACTACGCAGTATTAGAAACGCTAATGCTGAACGAGAAAAAGGTGAGGATATTACCTATGAAGAGACAGAAAAGAGACCGTTTAGAAAGAGCACATTCACAAGGATTTAAGGCAGGATTAGCCGGTCGGTCGAAAGAAAATTGTCCCTATCAACAAGTAGAACACAGATCAGAATGGTTAGGCGGATGGCGAGAAGCGATGGATAATCGCAACATCTTTAAAACCTGATACCGAATTTTAGGAGAGCAAAGCCCCAAATGGGGCTTTGTGTGTTTTTAAAGCTATTAAACGATAATAGCTCAAAAGTTAAAATGCGCTGGTATCTTGGAAAAGACCTACTTTCAAATCTTTTGCTTCATAGATCACACGACCATCAACTTCGACGATACCATCTGCTAGACCCATAAATAGCTTACGTTTGATAACGCGCTTCATTTCAATGCGATAAGTCACTTTTTTAGCAGTTGGTAAGATTTGACCCGTAAACTTTACTTCGCCCACACCGAGTGCACGGCCAAGACCAGGACCACCAGACCAACCAAGGAAGAAGCCAACTAATTGCCACATTGCATCCAGACCTAAACAACCAGGCATTACTGGATCACCTTTAAAGTGGCAATCGAAGAACCACAGATCAGGATTGATGTCGAGTTCAGCAATAATTTGACCTTTACCATGCTCACCACCGTCATCATTAATTTGAACGATGCGATCCATCATTAACATGTTGTCGCTAGGTAGGCGGCAGTTGCCTTCACCAAACATTTCTCCGCGACCACATAAAATAAGTTCTTCTTTTGTATAGCTGTTCTTCGGTTCCATAAATCTTCTTCTTAGCTTGCAAATTGACGCTACTTTAGCGTACAGATGTACGCTAAACAACTCCGAACAGTTAAAAAGCGTACGGAGACTTGTAAATTTTGCGCTAAAGATATGTCTATTTGATTAAATTTCAAAAAGTTGAAGAGATTAAATGCAAATCAGTTCCAATTAGGGGCGATTTATAATGTGAAAATCATTATAATCTGGGATGATTTTTTAGCAGGCTATTTTAGGTGATCTATGCTCCTTTTTGTTGACTCTTTGACCGTAATTGATTTTTCGTACCTTTGCCCACGTCGTGGTGCGGTAGGTGAAAGTTGGATCACCGATATTGTGTTGCATGGTGAGCTAAACGAAGAGTCTATGGTGTTAGACTTTGCAAAAGTTAAAAAGCAAATCAAACGTATTATTGATGAAAAGCTGGACCATAAATTAGCGGTACCCAGCGGGCTTGTGTGTAATGCAAAGCACAGTGAAGGCCGATTTGGATTTGATATGCAATTTGATGGAAATCACTTAGCCATGAATGCACCGGAAGAAGCGGTCTGTGTAGTGGAAGGGGATGAAATCAATGCAGCCAATGCAATCGCTTACCTTAAGTCTGTTATTATGCCGCATATGCCTGAAAACGTGAAAGATTTAGATATAACACTGCGCCCAGAGGCCGCTACAGGCTTCTATTATCACTATAGCCATGGCTTAAAGAAACACGATGGTAACTGTCAACGTATTATTCATGGTCACCGCTCATTGATTGGTGTGAAGCTAAATGATATCAGCATGCCTAGATTACAAAAACAATGGGCGGATAAATGGCAAGATATTTATCTTGGTAGTGAAGAAGATTTAATTGATCCTAGTTTGCTTAAGTATGTAACCGCTCAAGATAAAGATTATGCGTTCGCGTATACCTCGTCGCAGGGATATTTTGAGTTGGCGGTCAGCAAATCACGTTGCGATATATTACCTTGTGATACAACAGTTGAATGTATTGCGGAGTATCTTGCTGGCCAAATAAAGCTGAAAAACCCACATGATAAGGTTGAAGTAAGGGCGTACGAAGGGGTTGGAAAAGGAGCGATTGCGTATGCTTAAACGTGCAATTGTCATATTGCTTGCGAGCACTACATTATTTGCTGAGGCGCTTGAATTAAAAGGTAACCTTACACAAGGTGGCTTAGTCGTCGGCAAGCTTGAAAATGCAACTGAGATAAAACTAAACGAGACCAAATTAAAGCGCTCTAAAGATGGCTATTTTGTGTTTGGTTTTGGCCGTGACGCAGAACTTAACCATACTTTGAGTTGGCAATCTGATGATGGTCAAAAGCATCGCCAAGCGATAGTGATCACGAAACGAGATTACGATATAGACAAGATCACAGGTGTTGCTAAGAAGTATGTTTCGCCACCAGAGTCGGTGCTAAAGCGCATACGTGAAGAAGCACAAGCCGTATCAAAAGCAAGGCAAGGTAATTCGGATTTATTATTCTTTAAAGACCCTGTTTTTAGACCTGCGAAGGGCCGTATTTCAGGCGTTTATGGTAGTCAAAGATATTTTAATGGTGAGCCAAGACGCCCACACTTTGGTTTGGATATCGCAAATAAAACCGGTGAACCAGTCTTAGCGCCGGTATCGGGTAAAGTGGTGTTTGCAAATCCAGATCTTTACTACAGTGGCGGCACTTTGATTATTGACCACGGTCATGGAATTACTTCTACGTATATCCACCTGAGTAAACTGGACGTTGAAGTTGGTGATACAGTAAAAACAGGCGATAAAATCGCAGAAATTGGCGCAACGGGTAGGGTAACAGGCCCGCATTTGGATTGGCGCTTTAATTGGTTCGGGGAGCGACTCGACCCAGCTCTACTTATGAATGATACACTAGCGGATAAAGCAGTACAAAAATGACAGACGAACAAAGACAAGCCATCGTTGAGCAACGCATTAAAAGCTCAATCACACACGTAACAAAGACTGTATTCCCGGGCCGTACTAACCATCACAACACCTTATTTGGTGGTGACGCTCTGGCTTGGATGGACGAAGTTGCCTTTATTGCTGCAACGCGTTTTTGTCGCAAACCCTTGGTAACGATCTCTTCAGACCGAGTTGATTTCAAAGAGGCAATTCCGGCAGGTACTTTTGCGGAATTAGTATCGAAAGTGGTGCATGTTGGTAATACTAGCTTAAAGGTTGATGTTGAAATTTACCTTGAAAGAATGCACAAAGATGATAAACACTTAGCAATTACAGGCAGTTTTACCTTTGTTGCCGTGGATGACAATCATAGGCCAACTCCTGTGGTTTGTGACAAGATGCTAAATGGCTTTGATAGCTAGTTTTATCTTTAATAATCTATCTATGAAGCAAATATRGGGCTAAGCC
>NZ_JAKEVK010000313.1:0-3448 GCF_022398435.1 Pseudoalteromonas sp. Isolate6
ACTAAATATAGAATATTTCCAGCTTTTTTGCCGTTTTAGGATGAAGATTTAAACAAATTATTCAATCTGGGAACATGATGATGTAGTAACAAAAAATGCCGCTCAATGAGCGGCATCAATAACAACAAGTAATTAGCGAGTTGAATAATAGATTAGAGTAAACCTAACTTTTTCAATTCGCGTGTCGCCATTTCGCTAGAAAGAGGAACGTAACCATCTTTCTCAACGATCTTTTGACCTTCTTTAGACAATACCATCTTCAAGAATTCAGCTTCGATAGGTGCTAATTCTTTATTAGGGTGCTTGTTTACATATAGGTATAGGAAGCGAGACAGTGGGTATTTACCCTGTGCCACATTTTCTAATGTTGCATCAACGTAGTTTGTGCCTTTTTTCGCTAGTGGTACGGTACGTACGCCTGACGTTTTATAACCGATACCAGAGTAACCAATCGCATTCACTGAAGACGAGATAGACTGTACCACAGACGCAGAACCTGGCTGCTCGTTAACATTATTGCGGAAGTCACCTTTACACAGTGCTTTTTTCTTGAAGTAACCATAAGTACCAGATACAGAGTTACGACCATAAAGCTGGATATCTTTTGCAGCCCAATCCCCCGTCAGGCCAATGTCACTCCAGCGATTTGCTTGTGCTGATGCTCCACACTTGCGCGTTGAAGAGAAGATTGAATCAACCTGTTCAATTGTTAAGCCTTCGATTGGGTTATCTTTGTGTACAAATACTGCTAGGGCATCAATTGCGACACGAACTTCTGTCGGCTTATAACCGTAGCGCTTTTCAAAAGCCTCGATTTCTTTTGACTTCATCTTACGGCTCATTGGACCGAAGTTTGCCGTTGCTTCCGTTAGAGCTGGTGGCGCAGTTGAGGAACCAGCAGCCTGGATCTGGATGTTTACGTTAGGGTATATTCTTTTGTATTCTTCAGCCCAAAACGTCATCATATTGGCAAGCGTATCAGAACCTACAGAAGAGAAGTTTCCTGAGATACCGCTAGTTTTATTGTACTCTGGTAACTTTTCGTCTAAAGCAGATACTTGAGTAGAAACTAATGTAGTAATAGCCACACCCATTGCGGCAACTAAGCTTTTAAATTTCATTGGGGTCACTCCAGTTGTTGGTCCCAGTTATTTTACGCAGCTCATTGTGCAGCGATAAAATGACAATAAAATTACTCTTAAATTACACTTTTATGACTTTCATCATTTGTCATAAAAATTCGCTTTTGTTTTGGGAAAGCAAACCAAAAATGAGAACCTTCACCCACTTTACTTTCAATATGTAAAGCCGAGTCATGGCGAGACAATACGTGTTTAGTAATTGCCAAACCAAGGCCTGACCCGCCCGTTTTCCGACTACGCGCTTTATCCACACGGTAGAAACGTTCCGTTAGACGGTTTATATGTTCAGGCGCAATACCATCACCATTATCGACGACACTAAACGTCGGCAAGTCATTTTCTAAATACCAACGTACATGAATGTGCCCACCAGGCTTGGTATAATGGACAGCATTGAAAATTAAGTTCGAGAATGCGCTACGCAACTCATCCCCAGCTCCCTTGATATCCAAAGTCGCATCAATATCAAAAACGAGCTCATGACCTTTTTCCTGATTAAGTGACTTGGCTTCAGTATGAATAAGCTCAAGCATGGCAGGAATATTCACGGCTTTATCATTGTCTTGTTTTCTCGCCCCTTCAATTCGAGATAAAGAAAGAAGTTGATTTACCAGACTATCCATCCGTTTACACTGATCTATCATAGTGCCATGTGCCTTAGCCCACATCGCGGGAGGTGGCATATTATCGCTATCCATCATCTCTAGATAACCAGCCATAACGGTTAGCGGCGTCCTTAACTCATGAGATACGTTTGCGACAAAGTCTTTGCGCATCTGCTCCAATTGCTTTAGTCGACTAACATCACGCGCCACTAGCATAAGTTGTTCGGCATAAGGCATTACACGTATTTCGAGCACTTGCTCATGACCAAGCCCAGTCTCTAGCTCTAACGCTTCATCAAAACGATGTTCATGCATGTATTTTACAAATTTGGGATCTCGGATAAGGTTATCCAGCCTCTGCCCATGATCTGTAGGCCATTGCAAACCCAGCACTTTCAACGCTAGCTGATTACACCACACGATACTGAGATCTTGTTGCAGTACAACTACCGCATCTGGGATGGCTTCAGCCCCCTCTCGAAAGCGTCGGATCAGCTCAGCGAGTTCATTGCGCTTTTTACGATTACGTTGCTGAAGCTGATAGATCCCTTCAAATACTTGTTCCCAAGCGCCCTTACCTTCAGGTGGGTTAAAACTTCGCTGATTGAGTAACCAATCACTCAAGCGATAGAGTTGTTTGTAATGCCAAACTAATAAGACGAAAGCACCGATGAACATAAACAGAAAAGGTGCACTGACTAAATAGCCAATTAAGGCTAATGGTAAGAAATACAAAAACAGGCGTCTCGTTAACGCCTGTTTATCAATCACTCGATACATAGACTAAATCCACTTGGGAGCCAAATAATTTAGCTCCTCTTGGAATACTAATTACAGTTTACTCGAAAAGCGGTAACCTGCACCACGCACGGTTTGCACTAAGCGATCATGACCGAGCGGTGCGATAGCTTTTCGTAGGCGACGGATATGAACGTCTACTGTGCGGTCTTCAACGTACACGTTAGTACCCCATACGTGATCTAATAACTGTTCACGGCTATAAACTCGTTCAGGGTGTGTCATGAAGAAATGTAATAAACGAAACTCTGTCGGCCCCATATCCAATTCGGTGCCCGCAGATGTAACTCGGTGAGAGATTGGATCCAGACGTAATCCGTGCACCTCTATCGCTTCTTCCAGCGACGTAGGTGAAACTCGACGCATAACCGCTTTGATCCGAGCCATGAGCTCTTTAGGAGAGAAAGGTTTTGTCACATAATCGTCCGCACCAACCTCTAATCCTTTAACTTTGTCTTCTTCTTCACCTCTTGCCGTTAGCATGATGATTGGGATCTGACGGGTGTATTCACTTTGCTTAAACTTTTTAGCAATTTGAATACCACTACCTCCTGGCAGCATCCAATCTAGCAGCACCATATCGGGATAAGGTTCTACCATAGCAGCTACTGCTGAGTCATAGTCTTCAGCTTCAATTGCTTGAAAACCATTTTGCTCTAGTACGAACACCAACATTTCTCTGATAGGTGCTTCATCATCAACTACAAGTACTTTACGTGACATTCCCAATGTTCTCTCGTTACCGACGTTGTTGATGTCATTATTATGACTAACTGTGACATTTTTATGAAAGTGTAACGTGTAAACGCAAAACAAGCCAAAAAAAATCTCTTTTTTGGCTACACAGGGAATACCTTACTTATTTATAATCAACTGATTTTAAATATATTTTATGCTAAAACG
>NZ_JAKEVK010000314.1:0-3325 GCF_022398435.1 Pseudoalteromonas sp. Isolate6
AGATGAAACTTTCTAACTTATCAGCAACGATCAGGCTATCTCTACTTGCTTGCTCAACGCTGACTGCAGGCGTATCAGGTATTGCCCACGCTGAAGAAACAGATACCAATGCTAATAATAGTGTAGAACGAATAGAGGTTACTGGTACTCGTATCAAGCGAGCTGCTATGACTGGTGCAAGCCCTGTAACAAGTGTTACAGCCGAAGACATTAAAGTTGCAGGTATTACAAGGGTAGAAGATCTACTCAACGATATGCCCGCAATCTTTGCTGACCAAACTTCAGGCCAAGCAAATGGAGCTACAGGTACCGCAACAGTAAACCTACGTAACTTAGGCACAGAACGTACATTGGTACTAGTCAATGGACGCCGCTTGCCTTCTGGTTCTCCTGTCGCCGGAGGTATCGGTGCTGACCTTAACCAAATCCCAGCGGCCTTGGTAGAACGTGTTGATGTTCTTACCGGTGGTTCGTCAGCAACATACGGTTCTGATGCTGTTGCTGGTGTTGTAAACTTTATCATGAGAGACGACTTTGAAGGCTTCCAAATTGAGTATCAAGGTAGCGTTTATCAACATGATAACGACCACAAAGACATGCAACGAGCACTAAAAGAGAGAGGCTTCGAAGTACCTGATGGAAGTCAATGGGACGGTGATACTCATGACATCTCTTTAACTTTTGGTGCTAACTCTGCAGATGGTCGTGCAAACATCACAGGTTATGCAACTTGGCGTGATATCGAAGAAGTAACGCAAGACAACCGTGACTACAGTGCTTGTGCTATGAATATAAATGCGACAGGTACACGAATTTGTGGTGGTTCAGGAACAATTCCTGATGGCCGTATTACCGATTTTAATACCTACGACTACAAAGTATCTGGCACCGATTTCGTTCCTACAGCTGGAACTGTTTATAACTATGGCCCGCTGAACTATTTCCAACGCCCAGACAAACGTAAGACATTTGGCTTACTAGGTCATTATGATTTTAACGACAGCCATACGTTTTATGCTGAATTTAACTACATGGACAACCGCACAGTAGCACAAATCGCGCCTTCAGGTTCATTCCTGAATGAAGTTAATATTAGCTGTGATAACCCGCTGCTTTCAGCTTCACAAAGAAACACGCTTTGTGGACCTAATGGCGTTGCAAATGATGATGGTGTTGTTGAGGGTGCCTTCATCGGTAAACGAAATGTTGAAGGAGGCCCTCGTCAAGACGACATTCGCCATACCTCAACTCGTTTTGTATTAGGTGTTCGCGGTGAAATCGATGACAACTGGACTTATGATGCGTATATGAATTTCGGAAATGTATCATATGCTCAGACTTACCAAAATGACATGTCGACTACCCGAATTATTCGTTCATTACAAGCTACAACTGATGACAAAGGCAATGTAGTATGTAAGTCAGTTGTAGATGGTAGCGATCCAACTTGTATTCCATGGAATATATTCGATCCATCAAAAATCACTCAAGAACAAATCGACTATCTAACAATACCTTTATTTGCTCGCGGTGACACTAGAACAAAACAAATTAGTGGCTATGTTACTGGTGATCTTACAGAGTACGGAGTTGTAGTACCTGGTACTTCCACCGGTGTAGGCGTAGTATTTGGTCTTGAACACAGAAAAGAATCGCTAGACTTTAATCCGGATCAAGGCTTTGAGTCAGGTGACGGTGCAGGCCAAGGTGGTCCTGTTCTTGGTGTAAGTGGTGAATTTGACGTCAATGAATTCTTTACAGAACTCAATGTGCCCTTAGTTGAAGACTCTGAATTTGCTGATTATATTACATTAGAATTAGCTTATCGCTACTCTGACTATTCAACGGATAAAACAACCAACACCTATAAGGGTGCGTTTGACATTCGCGTTAATGATCAACTTGGTTTGAGAACAAGCTTCCAGCGTGCTGTACGTGCAGGTAACGTACGCGACCTATTCAGATCTGCTGGTTTAGGTTTGTTTAACTGGGAAGATCCATGTGGTGGTGACAACCCAACTCTAACCGTTGAGCAGTGTGCTAGAACAGGTCTTGATCCATCTAAATATGGTTCAAACGCACTTATCAGCCCTGCGGGCCAATATAACAGTATCACAGGTGGTAACCCAGACTTAGAACCAGAAAAGTCGGATACTATCTCATTTGGTATTCTACTATCTCCTGAAGCTATTGAAGGTTTAGACATTGCGATTGACTATTTTGACATTACTGTTGAAGATGCAATTCAAGCAATCCCTGAAGCAACAATCTTCAACCAGTGTGCAATTAATGGTAACGATGAGTTCTGTGGACTTATCAACCGCGGTAAGACTGGCTCTTTATGGTTAAGCCAGGATTCGATCACTGCTATTGATACCAACATTGGTAGCGTAGAAACAAGCGGTATTGATTTTGATGCATCTTATCGTTATACCCTACCTGATGATATGGGCCTTTTGCGCTTTAAGCTAATCGGTACATGGCTAGATAAGTTTGCAACGCAAAACTTACCAGGTGGTGATATTGATGATTGTGCTGGTCGCTGGGATAGAGCGGTATGTGAGTACCCTGTTCCTGACTTTAAGACTAACTTCTCAACGACTTGGGTAACGCCTTGGGATGCAAACGTTACAGCAACCTATCGTTATGTAAGTGAAGTGAAAGAGTTTGCACGAAATGAAAACGGTCAAGTGATCGATGGACCAGTTCCATTGACTGCCCGTGACTACGTTGACATTGCAGTCACTTGGAATGCTTCTGATAACCTGCAATTCCGTGGTGGTGTAAATAATATCTTTGATAATACTGCTCCACTAGTACCAAATGGTCCTTCAGGCCCGGCAAATGGTAACATTTACCCTGGTTTCTATGATTCTTTGGGTCGCTATATCTTCGCAGGTTTCACATTTAGACTATAATCTAAGACTCTCAAGATTTAGTCGTAATTATCAGCCCCCGCAAGTTCATAACTTGCGGGGGCTTTTTAATTGAACCTAAGCCTTGGGTAAGGAGTGGACTACCTCATTTTTTTTAACCACATTAAATTATTTCCTTATCTAGCCAGAGAGTTTTAGCGCTAAAACTGGCAGCTAAAAAACATTACTTGTCCGAAGTTCAGGTTACTTATACCAATATGCTTAATTAAGTGATCTATTTTGAGGCGAGAAAATGTTGTCGTTAACACCGATACTGCATCTTGCTATCGCAAAGGTATCTACATTCCTGTAGGTAAGGGTAAAATTTTGTTATTTAGTTGCGCTAAATAAGCAGTTTTTAACACAGTTAGCGTCAGATCAACGCTTTCAAGTTGAGCAAATATTAAGAT
>NZ_JAKEVK010000315.1:0-3303 GCF_022398435.1 Pseudoalteromonas sp. Isolate6
TTATTATTATTGCGTGAAATCACWTCAACTTTCAATGTCTTTGTTTGCCTTGGGCAAGCGGATTGTCTAAAATCGACGCTATACCAAAGGAATCGAGATAGTCATGAAGAAAATAGAAGCAATAATTAAACCGTTTAAACTTGATGATGTCCGAGAAGCGCTTTCGGATGTGGGGATCACGGGTATGACGGTATGTGAAGTGAAAGGCTTTGGTCGTCAGAAAGGCCATACTGAGTTATATCGCGGTGCTGAATATATGGTAGATTTCTTGCCTAAAGTAAAACTTGATATTGTTACCGCAGATGAAGACGTGGACAGAGCGATTGAAGTTATCCTAAAAACCGCGCAAACGGGCAAAATTGGTGATGGTAAAATTTTCGTAACCGATGTTGAGCGTGTGGTTCGGATCCGTACAGGTGAAGAGGACGAAGAAGCAATTTAATGACGCTGTTAAGTCAAATACTTACCTTTTAAGGCTGCTTACCTTCTATTATGGGCAGCCTAAATCCTTCCTTATTACAACTACAAACAGGTAAAACACACTGACGATTAATTTCCATGTACAGGAAGCAAGTACTTTTACTGCTGTAGCAAGCTTGAAGGCGAATACTGGCGGGAGATAAGTCACGATCTCAGCGGTATCGTGACTTGACACTATTTTTATTTGTTACGTGCGTTAACCGATTTGGCTTTTTTCACGTTATCCGCAAGGTCCTGAAGGCCAAGTTTGCGATAGCTTTTTTCCATAATGTCAAAAGCCTGAGTCAGGTAACTACTTTGAGAGTAATGTTCTACTACATATTTACCACGATTTGCTGCGGCAAGGTATGCTTCACGCTCGAAGTAATATTCAGCGACTCTGAGCTCATAGCGAGCCATTTTGTTCAGTAGCCAGACCAAGCGTTTTTTCGCCTCTGGTGCATACGGACTGTTTGGATAGTTTTTAACTAACGTGGTTAAATCCTGAAAAGCAACACGGGTGCGATTGGCATCACGGTCAGCTCTGTCTACACCGAAATACTCTTGGAATGCGTTTTCATCAGCCTTGATGCTAACTAAGCCTCGCATGTAATACATGTAGTCTAGGTCTTTATGATTTGGATTTAAGCGAATAAAACGATCAATAGTCGCAAGTGCTTGGTCGGTATTACCTGTTTGATAATATGCATAGACTAGGTCCATTTGAACTTGTCTTGCATAAGGGCCGAATGGATAACGAGCATTAATTGCACTTAATAATTCAATGGCACGGGCATACAAGCCGGAATCTAATGTTTGTTTTGCGTCTTCATAAAGCGCTTGGGCGGATTTGTTTGGTACGCGTTCAATATCTTCTTGTTCTGGTGCGGATGAACAGGCTGCCAAACCTAAAACAGACGCGGCTAACGCCAGCCTAAAGGCGTGTGTCCTTAAGTTTTTAATCATTTTATTTTACTACCTTTGTTTTCTTCGGCTAGGCCAACTCGGCAAAACCGAGTAAACTATGCATTAATACGATTCTAACCCAGTCGAGCACGGCTTGCACTGGTAAATTAGGTAAAGTTTCAGATGTCAGAGCAAATTTCCCTCCAAGCGGAGGTTCCAGTCGAACTCGGTGGTAAACGTCTAGACCAAATATTGGCGCAATTGTTCCCGGATTTTTCTCGTTCAAGAATAAAAACTTGGATTCTTGAAGATAAAGTCACCGTAGATGGTGAAGTATTCAACACTCCTCGTGAAAAGTTACTTGGTGGTGAAAGTGTTGCTATCGAGACGGTTATCGAAGCACAACGTGAATACGAAGCGCAAGATATAGAGTTAGATATTGTTTACGAAGATGATGATATTCTTGTGATAAACAAGCCCATGGGGCTGGTGGTTCACCCGGGAGCCGGTAACCCGGATGGCACTGTGTTAAATGCTCTGCTGCACCATCACCCAGAAATCATTAACGTACCTCGTGCTGGTATTGTACATCGTCTAGATAAAGACACGACCGGCCTAATGGTTGTGGCGAAAACCATCCAAGCACAAACGCACTTGGTGAAAAACCTACAGGCCCGTGAAAACTTCACGCGTGAATACGAAGCAGTTTGTAATGGCACGATGACAGCAGGTGGCATGATTGAAAAGCCAATCGGTCGTCACGCAACTAAGCGTACACATATGGCAGTGCATGAGATGGGCAAGCCGGCTATCACTCATTACCGTGTTGCTGAAAAGTTCAGAGCACACACGCGCCTGCGCCTGCGCCTAGAAACCGGTAGAACACACCAAATTCGTGTACATATGGCGTATTTGAATCATCCGTTAATTGGCGACCAGCTCTATGGCGGCCGTCCTCGTCCACCAAGAAATGCGACTCAAGGATTAACCGAACAATTAAGAGAGTTTAAACGTCAGGCATTGCATGCTATAAAACTAAGTATCGCTCACCCAATTACCGGCGAGATGATGACATGGGAAGCGCCTGTGCCTGAAGATATGATTAAGCTGGTGGCAGCGCTTAGAGAAGATACCAAAGAAAACCCGGATTTAACGTTATAAGATGCAACTTGCTCAGTGGCCATTAACCCAATTCGTTGGGACATTATCAACAACGCGCAAAGGCGGTGTTTCAGCACCGCCGTATGATAGCTTTAACCTAGCCTTTCATGTTGGTGATAATGCTGAACATGTAGCCGAAAATCGTCGAATTTTACACGGCTATGTGGCTAACCCGATTGTATGGCTTGAGCAAGTGCATGGTGCAGAAGTGGTGGTGGTCGACGAGCAGTTTGAAATCGCGCAGGTCCATCAAGCCGACGCCCTATACACTCGCTTGCGTCAAACACCACTGGCTATCATGACAGCAGACTGCTTACCCATTCTGCTTGCATCAAAAGATGGTGAGGAGGTGGCCGCTATCCATGGTGGTTGGAAGCCTCTTGCAGCTGGAATTATCTCGCAGACACTAGCTAAATTTAACTGTGCTCCTGAAGAGATTTGTGTATGGTTTGGCCCTGCGATTGGGCCTAGTAAATTCGAGGTGGGCGAAGACGTGGTACAGGCTTTTGAGGCGCAACGAAATACGGCATTTGTTGCCAAAAAAGACGGTAAATACTTTGCGGATATTTTCGAGCTTGCAAAGTCGCTATTACGCGAGCAAGGTGTAAAGGATTTTTACGGCGATAAACACTGTACAGTAACTATGTCCGAGCAATACTTTTCCTATCGTAGAGACAAAACAACGGGCCGTATGGCAACTTTGATTTGGCGCAAATAATCAGGGTAAATTATTACTTTTACGCTTGATCTTCGTTCAGTTAATACCCATAAATAAGG
>NZ_JAKEVK010000316.1:0-3212 GCF_022398435.1 Pseudoalteromonas sp. Isolate6
CTATAATACCCCTCCAGAGGAAAGAGATGCGCCTAGTGCATCTTTTTTTATGCCCAAAATTTGTAGCGTTCAGTCTATTTAGATTTGACGGATTACAGGGCTAGAAGTAATAACACTGAGCTTGTTGCTTCTCTAGTTTGTGACCTCTCGCGACTAGTACACACACGGTGATTCCTTTGGAGATTATATGATTACAGTTTTACCTCGCCTTGGTTTATCTGCGATTTCAGCTGCAGTGTTAGCAGCAGTAGCCCTTCCTAGTACAGCATTGGCTGAACAAGCTAATGTAGAGCAAGAAAAACAAGTTTTTGAAAAAATAGAAGTGACTGCTCGTAAACGTACAGAAAGCTTGTTCGAAACGCCTACCGCAATTACTTCTATCGGTGCTAGTGATATTGATAAAGCCAATATCAGCAATCTAGACGATATTGGTAAGTTCGTTCCAAACTTAAATATTACTCGCTATGGTGTAGGTAACGCTGCACATGCTTCTGTATTTATCCGCGGTATTGGTCTGCAAGACCATGTGATCACAACAGACCCTGGTGTTGGTGTGTACGTTGATGGTGTATATCTTGGCCGTCAGATGGGTTCTAACCTTTCATTGCCAAATGTTGAACGCGTAGAAGTACTACGTGGTCCACAAGGTACACTGTACGGTCGTAACACATTAGGTGGTGCAGTAAATGTAATCACTAAACAACCTGGCGCTGAAGAAGTTGCACGCGTTGAAGCTAAAATAGGTTCTCGCGGTCGTTTAGCGACTGATCTATATACAAGTCAAACTTTAACAGACACACTAAGCTTTTCTGCAAGTGCTTCTTATAAAGAGCGCGATGGTGTAGGCAAAGCAATTAACTTAGCAAATCCTGAAAAAGAAATCGGCGAAGAACAAGAGTTTAGTGGTCGCTTAGCACTTAGATGGCAAGCGACGAATGATTTAGTTGTCACCGCTGCATTTGACGGCGTTGAGAACGAGTCTGGTCAATCGCCGTATACTATCGAATTAACAGATCCGCTTGACTCAAATGATCCTTTCAATGGTGACTTCCCATTGCTAGATGAGTCTATGCTGCCAAACAATCCTGATGATTTGGCAACAACGGTTGCTGGCATTGAAAGCACTGATTATTCTGGTTGGGGCGGCTCCGTGACTGCCGATTGGCAAGCAAGTGATGTTTACTCTGTTAAATTTATCGCAAGTAAGCGTAGCTCTGAATATACCGGCGGCCTAGATGACGATGCGGTAGCACTTAATCTATCAGAATTCCCAGAAGAGGGCGGTGCAGATCAGTACTCATTTGAACTACAGCTAAATGGTACTTATGACTCTTGGGATTTTGTATCGGGTCTTTATTACTTTAACGAAGATGGCTTTACCAGCTCTGGTCCGTTTGTATTTAGCCCATGGAACACGCCAAATGGATTATTGAATGATGGTCAGACGGCTTCTTTTGGCGGCTACGGTTACTTTGACATCAACCAAGAAACCGATGCCTATGCGGCATATATCAATGCAAGCTTTGACGTGACTGATTTACTCAGCATTGGTGGTGGTTTACGTTACTCTGAAGACAAAAAAGAGGCAAACGCGCTATTCCCAAGCTTTGGTGCTCGTAAATACGTTAGCGCAGACTTTGACGAAGTGACGTGGGATGTGAATGCGTCATACCAGCTAACTCGTGACATCAATGTCTACGCACAGGTTCAAAAAGGATACCAAAGTGGCGGCTTCCCACCTCGCCCATTTGGTGGCCCAGATCAATTCGCTGCGTTTGATGAAACTAAAGCAATTAACTACGAAATTGGTTTCAAAGGCCAAGTGCATGAAAACGTATCTATGATGGTTGCTGCATTTGTAACGGATTACACTGATCTGGCGTTACCTTTCAACGACCCGACAGCTGGCGGTGGTTTCGTCACTATCGTGGAAAATGCGGGTGAGTCGAAAGCACAAGGTATTGAACTTGAAACGACAGTCGCAATTACTGATGATTTCTCAGTACGCAGCTCAATCGGTTACCTTGACTCTGAAATTACCCATGTTGATGAAGGTGTTATTGGTATTGGTAAAGGCGATGCGCCAGCACTTACGCCAAGATGGACTGTGATGGTGGCACCATCTTACTTCCATGACTTAGAGCATGGTGCAACGATTGCAGTTAACGCAAGCTACTCGTACCGCTCAGACATGCAAGGTCAGTCTGTAACACGTGCAAGCGAGCATATTGATTCTCGCGAATTGTTAGGCTTTAACATCTCATACACCAACGCTGAAGGCGATATGGAAGTAACGTTATACGGTGAAAACGTGCTTAATGAAGTGTACGATGTAGGTCGTCTACAGCAAAGTGGCTTTGTTGGTGTCATGCGCAGCAATGACCGCAGTGAGTTTGGTATTAAGTTCAAAAAAGAGTTCTGGTTAGATTAATCCAGCCCTAGTTTGAATATAGAAAAAGCCGCTTAGTTTCTTACTACGCGGCTTTTTTGTTTTAAATGTCTCGTCCTAAATTATGTTGAAACATTTCAATCTCATTCAGCATACACAAAGTAATGGATATAACTGCTTGTTTACATTGTGATTAATCTATGGGAATCTAATTGTAGATAATATCTCTAGTCCAGCTTTTATTCGTGTTGAGCTAATCATATCGCTGTAACTCGTTTACCCATAAACGTGAACACCATTCGCGATGTAGAGTCTATTTGAGCGTAAATATTACTAAGGAGAAGAAGTTGAGCAATACTATGTTAGAGGAAGGAAAGGAGATCCTAGCACAGCAGTCTTTTAGTTTGTTGTTGGGCGCTGAGTTGGAGATGTTTGAGGTTGGCGCTGCTGAGTTAAGTCTCGCTATTCGAGATGATCTTAAACAAAACTATGGTTTTGCACATGGCGGCGTGGTTAGCTATCTAGCTGATAATTGTATTACGTTTGCTGGCGCATCCGTGCTGGGCAGCTGTGTTACCTCAGAATATAAAGTGAACTATGTTAGGCCTGCTATTGGCGATAAGCTAATTGCGAAGTCAACTGTTTTGTATTCGGGTAAACGTCAGGCGACATGCGAATGTAAGGTGTATGCGAAAAGCGGAAACGAAGAGAAGTTAGTGGCAGTTTCTCTTGGCACAATCATCAAAGTTTAAATTAGTTAACCTCAAAGATGAAAGTTGGTCGCTTATTTTTTGTTACTTAGAAGTCAGGTCCTATTAAACCC
>NZ_JAKEVK010000317.1:0-3137 GCF_022398435.1 Pseudoalteromonas sp. Isolate6
CTGCGGTAAAGCTTCTATGTGTCAGTACTGTTGTTGGCGCACCTATCCAAGCGGTATCCGCAGAAGAAAAAGAAATAGAGACAATCGAGGTAACTGGCTCTCGCATTCTCAGAGAAGGAGCTATTGCACCAAGTCCAGTATCTGTTATTTCTGGAGAGGAGTTAATTAATACTGGCGCGCTCAATATTGGTGAAGCATTGAATAAAATGCCCAGTTTGAAACCGACATTTGGTCTTCAGAATTCAGGACGCTATATTGGTACTTCTGGCCTTAATATTTTGGACCTTCGTGGTATGGGTACAGATCGTACTCTAGTACTCGTAAATGGTAAGCGTCATGTTGCAAGTAGCGCAGGTACTGCGTCTGTTGATACAAATACTATCCCAACGGCATGGATAGACAGAGTTGAAGTTATCACTGGTGGCGCGTCTGCTGTTTATGGTGCTGATGCGGTAACAGGTGTTGTAAACTTTATTCTTAAAGAAGATATCGAGGGCTTATCGGTGTCTTATACACGAGGAGAGGCTGAGCACTCCGATTATAGTAACGATAAGTTTTCTTTCTCATATGGACAAAGCTTCCTAAACGGCAAGGGAAATTTTGGTATTTCCTATGAGTTTGCTCAACAGGATAGACTGAACGCGCTAGATAGTGACTTTACTAATGGCTCTTATCGAGAATTAACTAACCCAAATCAAGACCCAACTCGCCCAGATGCACTAGATAATCCAGACCAGATTTTCTATGAGAATGCGGGCCTCTTCGCGTTGAATGAGCCTGGCGCATTTAATGTGGGAGGCACTTGGTATACTTTCAACCCAGATGGCTCTTCTCGTCCAATACAACTAAATGGCATAGTTGACGGCATAAGTTGTGAAAACTGTGAATTTATGAATCTACGTAAGTTTACAGAAATACAGCCTAGTTTTGATCGCCACATTATTAACTTCAAAACCAACTATGAAATTAACGATGACACGAGAGTCTACTTTGAAGGTAAATATTCAAAAATTGAATCTGAAGATTGGGGACAGCCAAGCTTCTATTATTTAGGTTCTGCTTTAAACATTACTCGTGATAACGCCTTTTTACACCCAACTACCGCAAAGTTAATGGATGAAAATGGGCTTAATTCTATTAGAGTTAACCGATTCAATGGTGATATCGGTAGAAGGTACGAAATAAATACTAGGGAAACGACTCGTTTTGTTGCTGGTATCAAAGGGGTAGTCGCTGAAGAGTGGGATTATGAGGTGTTTGTTAACTCAGGTGAGACTGAGATTGAACGAGCGAATCATAATAATCTAGTAGTACCTAATTTTATGGCAGCTATTGATGCGATAGACGATGGCAGTGGTAATGTAGTTTGTCGCAGTGCAGATGCTCGAAATAATGGTTGTATCCCAATGGACATAATGGGCTATGGTCGTCCTAGCCAAGAGTCGATTAATTACGTTAATACAGTATCAGTTGGTACAAGCACAATTGAACAACTAAACGTCGGTGCGACGATAACTAACTCCGCCATTTATGAGCTACCAGCCGGCCCTGTAGGTATTGCTTTTGGTTTGGAATATAGAGAAGAAAAAAGTGAAAGCACTGAGGATGATAACGCGAAAGACGGTGATACATTCTTCAATGCTCTAGGTGAAGACAAAGGTAAATATGATGTCTCAGAAGTGTTCGCTGAAACGTCTATTCCTATACTCGGTGATTTACCGCTAATCGATACAATGACTGTGGAAATTGCTGCGCGATATGCTGATTACAGTACGGTTGGTGATGTTACTACTTGGAAAGTGGGTTTGGATTGGCAAGTATATGATGACTTAAGATTCCGTTCAACGGTCTCTGAAGCGATTCGAGCGCCAAATATTAGCGAAATTTTTGGTGCAAAAAGTCAAAACTTTTTTGGTGTAGACGATCCTTGCCGTGCCAAATACCTTAATGAAATATCAGGTGACAAACGAGCTGCTCGACAAGCGAGTTGTTCGGCTTTAGGTGTACCAGTAGGGTTCGATGAACCATACGATGATTCGAGGCTACCTGGAGAGTCTAGTGGTAATCGTAACCTATCACCTGAAGAGTCAAGTAGTTATACCGTAGGTGCAGTATTTACACCTAGCAGTATTTCAGGTCTGAGCTTTACAGTAGATTATTGGAATATTGAATTAGAGGATTCAATCAGTAGTATCTTGGCTCAGCAAATTCTCGAACGTTGTGTTGACGCTGCGAGTATAGACAATCAATACTGTGCTTTAATCACACGTGATACGTCCGGTAAGATTACGAATATTAAGAACCAGGTGCTGAATATATCGAAACAAGAGGCATCGGGTGTCGATTTCGAACTAAATTATTCCTTTAACACTGATATTGGTAACTTTAGTTCACGTTTAATGGCAACGCGATTGATTGAACGAAAAAGGTATCCTTTCCAAGAGGAATTAGATCGTTTTGAAGAATATGCAGGTGTCGATACCGAACCATCATGGCAAGGTACGCTGGATATTAACTATGATTATGAGAACTATTTTGCTTCTTGGAGAATGCGCTACATTGAGCGTTCAGATCGTTTCCGCCCAGATGAATTAGAAACTAACCCTAACCCGTCGAACTTTATGGAGTGGCCGTCGTATGTTGTAAGCGATATTACAGCTGGCTACAACTTTGATATGGGGCTCTCGATTAAAGTTGGAGTAGACAATATATTTGATAAAAAGCCAATCAAATATACTACAGCCACAGGCGGTGATAGTGGTTCGTACGATAATATTGGTCGCTTCGTCTATGCGACTATTTCTTATAGCTTCTAATGCTATATCGAATTAAAAATTGAAGCTCGATCTTATCGAGCTTCAATTTTTGTGTGACTTTGCATGATCCTACTCATTGCACAGTTGTACTCTCGCAATAGCAGGGAGTAACTTTCTAGCCTTGCTGGTATATCATTTGGCTTTGAGCAAGCAACTAGGGCTCAATTTCCATCTAGTGGATCTAATATAGCTCATGCGATGTAAGCACTTCTGGGATTCAAAATTTAGCTCAATTGAGACACTAACTATGCGAAACGAGATAGCCAAGTATTTGCGAAGTGTTTTATTTTTGCTTATATTTTGGTAAAAGGTATGTAACAT
>NZ_JAKEVK010000318.1:0-3122 GCF_022398435.1 Pseudoalteromonas sp. Isolate6
GTGTAATTTTATTTGTGTGTAGCGGTCTTTATCTTTTGAAGCGACATAAAAGAGAAGTCAAAATGAACAAGCTAAGAAGAATGATGATATTTAAAGGGGTGGTAGAGTCAGGTTCACTGACGAAAGCTGCAGATAAGTTATCTTTGTCTAAATCTGTGATAAGCCAGCACTTAAAGAAATTGGAAGAAGAGATAGGAGCGCCACTACTGTACAGAAACACACGAAGTCAATCATTGACTAATGTTGGTAAAGATTTCTATACATACTGTCTTGAAATTAGCCATCTATCCGAGTTAGCGTGGGAAAAGGCAAGAGCTAAGCAATCTGAAATTTCTGGGCAATTAACAGTGACAGCATCTTATGCATTGATGCAAACCATCGTTGCGCCAGCATTATGTAAGCTGATTAAGGCGCACTCTAAAATACGTCTAAATTTAATTAATGAAGATCGACCACTCAATCTAGTTGAGCGGGGGATCGATCTTGCAGTCAGAGTGGGAAAAAGCGCAGACGTAGAGCAGTCACAGCAATATATCGGCTCATTTAGAGACGTTCTATATAAAGCTAAGGACAGTGAATTTGATGTGGGCACAGCGCCTTACATCGCAAACTCTTGGGAAGGAAAAGTCGCAAATTATCAATTTATGCATACAACCCAAAACATAGTGAAGCCGCTTTCATTTAGAGCGCATCACAAAACTAACTCAGTGAGTGACACCATTAGGCTTATTGAAAGCGGCCTCGGTATTGGGTTAGTGCCAGAAATCATCGCATTTGATAATCACAAGCTGGAACGGGTAGACCCTGACTTCGAGCTTGAAAAAGTAGAGATATTTTGCATCCATAAAGGGAGTATCGATGTACCTGCAACAATACAAATTGCGCAACGTGCTATTAAAAGTTATATGGATGCGCACCAGTTTGTATTAAAAAGTGCCGCGATGTACTCGTGTACGTGATGAAAACTTGGTAGCCATTTTAGTTACTCTGAATATGGGCTGTGTATTAGATCGCCTCAGTAAATTATTTCAATCTGGCTGTTTTTTGAATAGATAACATATAACGCAGAAAGTCACTACTACTCGAGTAGACTCAGAATGGGTAGGTTTAAGCGCTTTGGAAAAGGAAATTTTATTAATCAATATAATTAGCCAAAAGAACAGCGA
This sequence comes from Pseudoalteromonas sp. Isolate6, assembly GCF_022398435.1. Classification (NCBI taxonomy): domain Bacteria; kingdom Pseudomonadati; phylum Pseudomonadota; class Gammaproteobacteria; order Alteromonadales; family Pseudoalteromonadaceae; genus Pseudoalteromonas; species Pseudoalteromonas sp. Isolate6. The sequence goes on from NZ_JAKEVK010000318.1 coordinate 1,167, forward strand.
AGTTTACTGAAAATACTGTCGCCACAATAAGTATTTGTCAAAGCGGTTACACTATAGACTCTTAACTGCATCAAAACCCCTCCTTGGGTGTTGTGTTTATTACTAAATTCTGACGGCAACGACATAGCGTATTCCGTTCCTAAACTTCAGCTTGAGTCACGAGATAATGAGCTTCATTAAAGTTTCGAATAAATTTCAAAACACAATGCTTTTTAACTAATCCAAAAGTATTGGATTTTAAGTTGCTTTAGTGATGTAAAACATCATAAAATCTGGTTTTTCGGTTATGCATTGACCGTAGAGGAGAAAAGTACGACAATGGTAGTATATTAAGAGGTGTTGCTGTAAACAATAAATTTACATTAACCCTATTTTATTGGAGTGGCTATGAAACTTAACTTTGCAACCTTAGTGTTAATGTCAGTCGTTGGTACAGCAAGTGCTGCCGATAATCTTGTTGTTAACGGCTCTTTTGAAACATCAGGAAATATTTCTGGTGATTGGGCGTTATTTGACAACCTCCAAGGTTGGAGTAGAGACGGTGCCAGATTTGAAATTCAAAAACAAAGTCTCGGTATTATCGTGCCACAAGAGGGCAATCAATACCTAGAGCTTGACTCTACAGCAAATTATACTATCTACCAGAATATTCCGACAACAGCTGGTAAAAAATATACTGTGAGCTTTTATTACTCGCCTCGAATCGTAAACAATAATTCAACCAATCGAGCTCGTGCTTGGTTTGGTGATAACACGTTAGTGACGATGAATGCAACGACCCGAGGCTGGACAAAATACGAGTACACAGTTGAAGCGACGAGCAGTTCAACACAACTTCGGTTTCAAGGCCTAGGTACTTCTGATTCATTGGGTGCGTTATTAGACAACGTAGTAGTGACAGAGGAAGAAGAAGTTACACCACCAGAGCCACCGGTGACTTGTAAAGTTGGCGTGTATGGTATCAATAACTTTGGTGAAGACAGCAACAGCTATGTTTATCATTTTGATGTCACCAACGGTACTTATGCGTACGTTGATGGGGTAGCGAATACAGCTTCAAATATCGCCGCACATGATGGTGAGCTATACTTTATGGAGCAAAATGATAGCGCAACTAAAGCGTCATCACTGTGGAAGGTCTCATTAGACAACGCGGAGCAGACTTTAGCTGCTAATGCGGTTTCTTGGCCGATTTATCGCTCAGCAGTAACGCCAGACGGCACTAAGTTATTAGCGACCAGTAAAACTTATCTGTATGAGTTTGATATGCAGACGGGTGAAAAAACAGTATTTGGCAAGTTAAGCTATACTGGTGATGACTTTTCACATGGTGACATTGCTTATTCAGCAGACACAAATGTAATTTACGTCCTAACAGGCAAAGCACTTTACACGTTAGACAAAGGCGCGATGACGTTAGACCTAGTTGGCGAACATGGCATAAATTGGGCATCTGGTTTGGCGGTAAGCGCAGATGGTACGTTATACGTGTCTGGCCGCAATAAAGGAGAAGATGCAAAGATCTATACACTAGATCCAAACACTGCAGAATCGACTTTTGTCATGGATGGCCCAGAGCACATCAATGACTTAACGTATGTAGCGAACTACTGTGAATAAATACAGAAACACGTAGACAGTAGACAAGGCGAGGGGAAACCCTCGCTTTTTTCGTTTTGGACCCAAGCTTCTATATCGCTACATAGAAGTATTTATCTTTGGGTTGACTAGGGGCGAGACTGGTGCTCCGATAGCTTAAAATAGCATTTCATTTAACACATCAAGCACAACTTTAGAAATCCTCCTGCGACCCGGCCTAATTTTAAACAGAGAAGCTCATAGATATTTTAAATAAAGTGTCTGGTTCGACCGACTAATGAAGTTGCCTGTTGCATTTGCAAAATAAAAACTTTTTTGCAAATTTCAAAACTTAAGACTAAATACACAGGGTATATC
>NZ_JAKEVK010000319.1:0-3102 GCF_022398435.1 Pseudoalteromonas sp. Isolate6
TTATTAAAGAGTTAAAAACGCGTATTAGTAATGATTGGTGACTCAGGTAAGGTACCCCACCATTCTCTTTTCGTACATCTCTCGGTTAAGTGATTTTATGGTATGAACGATGCCGCTCTCAGATACAGCGCTAGAAAAATAATATCCCTGTATCCTTGCTACTTTTGTAGACTTACACTCAAGATACTGCTGATGATTTTCAACGCCTTCAGCAACAACCCCGACACTTAGCGTATTTAACATCCGAACTAGGCCACGAAATATTGTGATGCCTTTGCCAGTTTCCGTAATTTGAGAGGTGATTGATTTGTCTATTTTTACGATATCTATGGGAAAGTGAAGTAAATGAGAAATAGAAGAGTATCCAGTGCCGAAATCATCTAGCGCAATACTACATCCCAACTGATGTATTTCATTGAGTGTTTTAATAATCTGGGGCTCGTTTTCTAACAATGCCGTTTCAGTAATTTCGAAAGTAAGTAAGTTCGCCCATAATTGCTCCCGTTTTAATGTAGCTGAGATAAATTTAACAAGCTCTCTGTCTTTAAGTTGAACTGGGGAAAGGTTAATTGAAAGCCCGACATGTCCACCTAGCCCCCCTTTAAATCCTGCAAACTGAGCCAGTGCCTGCGAGATTATCCATCGACCTAGTGAATTGATCAGCTTAGACTCTTCTGCGACGGGAATAAACTCACTGGGGTCACATGTAGTATTCCCTAATGGCCAACGTATCAGCGTTTCTAATGCCACGACTTGTAAACTTTCAGTATCAACAATAGGCTGAAAGGCCAGTTGAAGCTCTTCATTATCTAAGGCTGAAGCGAGTTCCCGCTCAATTTTAAATGTACGTTGGAACGTGGACTCCATATCCGATTGGAAAATGCAGACTTCACTATCAGCTTTCGCTTTTGCGCGAAAAAGCGCAATACCTGCAAACCGAATTAATGCATCTGCCGCCTTGCCATGCGCAGGGCAAAGAGATACGCCAGCATTGATGGTACAGGAAATGGAGTTCTCACCGATTGAATAAGCTTCTTTGAGTTTTCGTAAAATCCTTTCTACTTCAAGCTTAACCCGAAGCGGGCTTTTTTGAGTTACTAGTAGACAAGCAAATTCGTCACCGTTGAAGCGACTAATGACATCTTCTTCAGTCGTCTCGGCTCGCAGCCGGCTACCTAAGAGCTGTAAAAGTTTGTCTCCGACCTCATGCCCATATAGATCATTAATTCTCTTGAAGTTTGAAATGTCGAAGAACACAATACCACAACATCTATATCGTGCTTTCCCAGCAATAACTATTCTTTGACAAATACTTTCGAAGTAATGACGATTATACAAGCCGGTTAACTTGTCTCTCTCCGCCATAGACTTTATCTTTATATAATTGTGGTAAAGCTCCGCCTCAAGTTCCTTGCGCCGCTCAGCCTGCACGATAGCTCGCTTTAACTGGGCTCCGGTTATTTCATTCTTGTTAAGAAACTCTTGCACCCCCAAATCTAAACACTGTAACAGCAGCTCTTCGCTGTGGTGATTGCTAATCATTAAGATAGTTAAATCGGATATGGCCTGAACTTTTTTAATCTCTAACAGTAACTCAGTACCATTTTTAACTGGTAGATAATAGTCTAGTAGTAAGATATCAAAAGAATTCTCACTGAGTACGACAACAGCCTCATCAACAGTTTCAACTTCAGTTAAACGATATTTAAGCTCACTATTCTGTAGTGACCTTTTAATGGCCATCCGATCCACTCTATCGTCATCGACCAGCAAAATATCCATAAAATACCTTTAGCGCTCTATAATTTTAAGTTTGTACAAACTTAAAACCTTCTTATTGTCAGTGTTTCAAACAAACTGTGCTCTTCTTTTATTTATAGGTTGTAATTGAAGGTTGTGCGAGGTAACTTTAGTATTAGACTATTTATATAGCACCTTATTACTAGGTTGTAGAGCTCATTTTATTACTGTAGGTGCAATCGTGAACATGGAGAGTTAACGTGAGCAAGGCCCATGCTAAAAAGCCCTATAATCGTTATTGTTGGTGATAATCATCAATCCTTTCATCTATTGGAAGCTGGACTGTATCAGATAGGACGAGTATATCGTTTTACAAATCACCTATGGGCGGTCGACTTTATGAGGAGACACCGTCCAGACATTATTGTTGTACGTAACACATCCTGTGAAATCACATTATATCGATTATTACAAAAGCACCTGTTTCCTCTTCTTACACCAACAGTCCTAATCACCCCCGAAGTTGAAAAGGTAAAAGAAGCGCTTGGTTGGCACGTAGGACTAGTCGATGTGGTAAGTGATTTTGTGTCAAGTAAACGACTAAAGCAGAGAGTTGCTAATTTATTAGATTATCAGCTTCCACCAGAATTGACTGCACCCAGTGCGTACTTAGATGAGATGACGGGCGCTTTCAACCGAGCCGTGTTCGACACTGATATTGACAGGGCTATGCTTCACCATCGAAGTAGTAACAAGCCAATTAGTGTGATGCTATTGAACTTTGATTATTTTGGTCAGTTTAACGCTGTATACGGACATAAAAAGGGGGATGACACGATACGCCTTTGTATACAGAGCATGCAAATGCAAATTAGGCGGCCCTATGACGCACTATACCGTTATGATGCCAATACATTTGCCCTAGTGGCACCGAACACCAACAAAGCGACTGGTAGGCTTTTGGCTAACAAACTTCTACAGTATCTATTTTCATCCCAAATAGAGCATAAAAATTCACCGAAACACTATGTGACTGCGAGTATTGGTGGGGTGACGTTGGATACAGCGATGATTATGACTTCAGCAGATGAGTTACTCATATCGGCGGACAATGCATTATTGAGTGCTAAAATCGCGGGGAAAAACAGAATCGCATGGTTTTAACGCTGTAGAAGTAATAGTAACTGATCTTTAGTAAATGGCTTAGTGAGGAAGCCATCACACCCCAACATTAGACATTTTCGTTTCGTTGTTTCATAAGCATCAGCTGAGAGCATAAAAACTTTAGGTCGATGAGGTAAATTAAGCTGCTTTAACTGTTTTAACACCTCAAAACCATCCATACGTGGCATATTGATATCT
>NZ_JAKEVK010000032.1:0-34668 GCF_022398435.1 Pseudoalteromonas sp. Isolate6
TTATAAAAGTTTACTTTTGATAACAAAGAGATAGTTATCGATTAATCCGAACAATACAGCTATTTTGATATAAAAATAAAATACATTGTTTGATTTTCAGCTATTAATCCACCTTTTCAACAAGTTATGTAACTTGCCTTGATACTTTACATCATCAATCTTATTGAAAGCAGAAAATTTAAGCAAATTGGGGTGATTTCGACTATGGTTTTCTGGTAAAATCTGCGCCTAATTTTTTCTAAGTGAATTTGCAATGGGTAAAAACGTCGTTGTATTAGGCACCCAATGGGGTGACGAAGGTAAAGGTAAAGTAGTTGACCTACTTACAGATAAGGCTTCTTTAGTTGTTCGCTACCAAGGCGGACACAATGCTGGCCATACACTAGTAATTAACGGTGAGAAAACGGTACTACACTTGATCCCATCAGGTGTACTACGCGAAGACGTTAAATGTGTAATTGGTAATGGTGTAGTACTTGCACCAGATGCACTAATGAAAGAAATCCACATGCTTGAAGCGCGTGGCGTTCCTGTACGTGAGCGCCTATTGATCAGCGAAGCATGTCCTTTGATCTTGCCTTACCACGTTGCACTAGACCAAGCGCGTGAATTAGCGCGTGGTGAAAAAGCCATTGGTACAACTGGCCGTGGTATTGGTCCTGCGTACGAAGATAAGGTTGCACGTCGTGGTTTACGTGTTGGTGATCTTTTCAACCCAGAGCAATTTGCTGCGAAGCTTAAAGAAGTACTAGAGTTCCACAACTTCGCCTTGGTTAACTACTACAAAGTAGACCCGGTAGACTTCCAGAAGACATATGATGATGCAATGGAAGTAGCAAAAGTACTTAAGTCAATGATTGTTGACGTTACTGAGCTACTTGATCAAGCGCGTAATGCTGGCGACCATATCCTATTTGAAGGTGCGCAAGGTACATTACTTGATATTGACCACGGTACTTACCCGTACGTAACCTCATCAAACACGACGGCAGGTGGTGTTGCGACTGGTGCTGGTTTTGGTCCTCTACACTTAGATTACGTTTTAGGTATTGTTAAAGCTTACACAACTCGTGTTGGTTCAGGTCCTTTCCCTACAGAGCTTTACGACGGTCAAGACAAGCAAGACCCAGTTGGCAAGCATTTAGGTGAGAAAGGCAATGAGTTTGGTGCAACAACTGGTCGTTTACGTCGTACAGGTTGGTTTGATGCTGTGGCAATGCGCCGTGCAGTTCAAATCAACAGCATCAGTGGTTTCTGCTTAACTAAACTAGACGTACTTGATGGTCTAGAAAAAGTAAAAATCTGTACTGGTTACCAGTTAGAAGACGGCACAGTGACCAATGTGACTCCACTTGCTGCTGAAGGCTACGAGAAAGTAACTCCGGTATACGAAGAAATGCCTGGCTGGAGCGAAAACACCTTTGGTGCAACTTCAGTTGAGCAGCTTCCAGAAGCCGCTATCAACTATATCAAGCGCCTAGAAGAAATCACTGGCGTGCCAATTGATATCATCTCAACAGGTCCAGACCGCGTTGAGACAATGATTGTTCGCAACCCTTTTGCTGAATAATCCAGCTGTCGATTGATAAAGAAAGAAGCTGCTACGGCAGCTTTTTTTGTGTCTATTACCCTACAAGTTTTTGTCTTCCTGCCGATAAATAAGCGAATGTTTGCTCATATGATAAAATTAGACTGCGCTTTGGCGTAAATAATGCTTAATCATATTTGAGTGTCGATGTTGCTGCAGAGCAAGTAAGTTGCTTTTGTAGCCTGCTATAGTTAAATAATCAGCTTTACTTTGATGGGTCTTCGATGAATTACTTACTTCGTTATTTTGCAGCTACAGCATTGAGTGTTTCCTTAAGTCTCAGTATACAGAGCAAAGTATCTGCCGAAGAGGCAATCGAAGCTGTGCCTTTATACACGCAGCAAGAGCTATTAGCGCTGATTGAAAAAAATCAACACCTCGCTCGGGTTAAGGCGGATGAGTGTCAGTTAGTTAAAGATATTGAAGCGCGTGCTGAAATTATGGCGCTGCCTTCGTATCAATTTCTCTATGGTGACATGCTAGCTTATGCCGTGTGTGTAGACAGAAATGTTGAACTCGGTCTTTATTATATGAAAAGGGCGGCAGAGCAGGGCCTTGCGGCGGCGCTTGAGCAATTAGGTCGTTACTATGATGTTGGCCAGTTGGTGCAAGAAGATAAAGCAATGGCGGTAACCTATCTTAGAGAGGCCGCAGCACTTGGTAACTTAAATGCTCAATTAAGGCTTGTAGATGTGTTTAATCAAGGTCATGGCAGTCCTAGAGACTATGAAGATGCCTATCGATGGCTGTTCCATTCCGCAGTTGCTGATAAAAAGCTACATAAGCGAATTCAGGTAGCACTAGGGGAGTTGGCAAATAAAATGCCAGATAGCGTGGTGAAGCGCGCTAGGTTGCCTATATAGCCTGAGCTTAGGTTAACTCCGTCGGGTCAATAGATATTACTTTCAGCAGGTTGTGAGTGGAAAGTAAAAGCGGCGTGATTTACGCCGCTTAGCTTGCTTCTAAATAAGGCTCGTACGCTTGTTTATTGCTGATCCAAATCTCAGGTTAAGTGATTTGCTGGCTGCTAAGCTTTGCACCAATTTGGCCTTCTTTATTGGCGTTTGGATCTTTAAGCACCGTTAACTTAGGCGGTTGTAACGCTAATACGCGATCGCCTTCTTCTGGTAGCCTTTTCATGTCAGAGGTAAATGGGCGGATCAACAAAGGCTCTTCATCTTTGTTCTGCTCTGTGAGTACAAACAGTGGGATTGCTTCACTGTTAACCTCTTTATACTGTTCCCATTTAAACTCTTCTGAGATCCGAGTTACGCTTACTTTGCCGCCCTTTGCCATCATGCTGCTTAGCTTGGCGTAATTACCTTCGTCACCAAACAAGATTTGGCGAGAAAGAAAAGTAGCACTATCTTTGTTCGCCTTAGCATGGTTAGTGGATGATTTGAGCGAATAAACACACTGATCACCAAGTAAGTGAGAAAAGTATTGTACACCTAATGCGTTGTGGTGGCGGTTAGGTGAAAGCGCTAAGACCGATTTTAGGCTGGTCAACGGCAGGTAACGTTCTGCATGTTCCGACTGTGGATTACCATAGTAACAAGGCAGCCCGTCCATTCTTGCCATTTTGCAGTTTTCCCATGCGGGATCGGATAGGTAAACATCAACATTTTGATCTTTTAAGCCCTTAGCAACCGCTCTTGCTACATGATTTGCACCAATAATGAGTAAGGTATTGGGTTTTGGTTGACGAACTCCTAAAAGACGCGCGAAAGGCGTTGCCGTTAGGCTTTGTAATACTACCGTAATGATGATAACGGTGAAAATGAGTGGCACCATTTTATCCGCATCTGCGATTTGTGATTTTGTCATACTCAACGCAAAAACTGAGCCAACGGCTGCAGCAACAATGCCTCGAGGAGCTATCCAGCTTAACAGAATACGAGACTTTATCGGTAAGTCAGTGTTGAACGTCGATAAGAATATCGACAGTGGTCGAGCAATAAACAATACTACCGCGAGAAAGATAAAGACGTCGGTGTCTAGTAGCATTAAATCTTCTAGCTTGAGTCGTGCCGCGAGTAAGATAAATAAGCTCGAAATCAGGATCATTGAAAGATCTTCTTTAAACTCCAACACTGAATCGATTTCCAAGTCGTCTTGGTTCGCGAGCCAAATACCAAAGATGGTCACGGCTAGTAAACCCGACTCATGGCTCAGATGATTCGATAGCGTAAAGCTAAACAACACTAGCGCTAAAATGGCGAATTTGTGAAGCTCGAAAGGAAGCCACTCTTTTCTTATTAGGTATGTGGTTAGGTAACCTGATGCGACACCAATACTGATCCCAACACCAAGGGTTGATACTAGCGCCCACAAGGTGTGACTAAAGATACCTTCGCCACCGACTAAAGAGACAGCTTCAAATACAAGTACGGCAAAGAGTGCACCAATTGGGTCTATGACTATACCTTCCCAACGTAAAATACGATCTATGTCTTTGTCTGGGCGCATTGCGTTCAGCATTGGAGCAATAACCGTTGGACCGGTCACCACAAGTACGGCTCCCAAAACAGCGGCAACTTGCCAGTTAAGTTCCAGCACGAAAATAGCGGTCGTTGCTATCACTGCAAAGGTTGCCAGCATCCCGATAGAACAGAGATTACGTACGACCTTGCCAATCCCTTTGAGTTCTTTAAAGTGTAGGGTTAGCGAGCCTTCAAAGAGAATAACTGCAACGGAAAGCGAGACGACGGGAAAGAGTAAATCCCCGAGTAAGGCATCTGGGTCCAGCGTGCCGCTAAACGGTCCCAAAGCAAGGCCAATAAGAAGTAAAAACAAAATTGCTGGAACCTTAAAGGCCCAAGCAAGCCATTGTGCTATTACAGAACATACTGCAATACCTGCAATGTAGATTGCTGACATAGATTCTCCCCGGTTGGATTATCCCAACATTTTTATCAGTATAGCTAGCATCCTGTTATAACACAGCGCGAATGAGGGTAAAGTGAATAAATTACTGAAAATAAGCTATTATAAAATTGATTTATGGTGGTCATAAATAATTAACATGGGATAGGGTTGCAATCTTACCCGAGCTTAAGTTAAGGTAATAAGCGTTCAAGGCGTGGAGTAAGTCGCGCCGTCATTCACAATCTACTCATTACGCAATTATTCATTGCGGTACAGCCTTTCCGGCCGCACCAAACCATGGTGGCCCTGTTGGAAACGGCTCGACGTCAAGGGTTAAGTACTTGATGTCACAATCAATCTTCTATTAGTGAAATGTCAGCCAGTTAACGATCGTTACTGTGTCTGGGTTTAGCATGTGTGGCGACATGATGGGACTAAGGTCTTCGCCGTCGCACGTCTGTTTGTTTTATCTATTTGCCGACTTTTTGGTCGATGCATTGCGCTTTCTGTTGTCTTCTAATAGGAGATATTTGGAGTACCAACTCGTGAGTGGGTGGTTAATTTAATGCAGGAATTTATGTCGATGAAACAGTCAAAACGTATTGTAATCAAGATCGGGAGTGCGCTAATCGCGCCAGAGCAAGATGGGTGTCGATCCCGCTATTTACTCAGCATTGCGCAATTCATCGTGCGTTGTCGAGCCCGTGGTATCGAAGTGATCCTCGTCTCTTCTGGTTCAGTCGCAGCAGGGTCGCACTTATTTCCAAACGCAGAGCAGCCTAGCATTGCGGTGAAAAAAGCGATGGCGGCAGCTGGCCAAACCGAGATGATGGCTACGTGGGACCGTTTCTTCGACTTCCCGTCGGCGCAGATATTGCTGACTCACGGCGACCTACGTGATAGAGAGCGATACACCAGTATTCGTGAAACAATATTCACTTTACTCGATCATGGAATACTGCCTATTATCAATGAAAATGACACCGTGACCACAGACGACCTGAAGGTGGGTGATAACGATAATTTATCAGCCATGGTCGCTGGGGCAGCTGATGCTGATGGGCTAATTATTTGTTCTGATGTTAGCGGTTTATATAACAAAAATCCTAATTTACACGCTGACGCAGAGCTGATTTCAGAGGTAACTGAGATCACCGAAGAAATCTACGATATGGCAGGTTGTCCAACGAGTAAGGTTGGCACCGGTGGTATGAAGACCAAAATCGAAGCCGCTGAAAAGGCGACCTCTCACGGTATAGATACCTATATTGTTAACGGCTTCGAGGAAACGACCTTTGAATTGTTGTTGGCGGGGAAAAACCCTGGGACTGTATTTACTGCTTATGATAAACCGATGCAAGAAGCGGTGCATTGGATGACTCACACAGCCTCTGAGCAGGGAGAGCTAGTTGTAGACAGCGATTACGGTTCTAGTGAAAACCAAGTCGTGGGTCAGTTAAGTGGTGATGAAATCACTGAAGTAAAAGGTGAATTTTCTGTTGGTGATACCATACTCGTAAGAAGTAAAGATGGGAAGCGATTAGCAAAAGCGACCACCAATTACAGTAGCTGCCTGCTGAACTTTTTAACTGAACATGAAGAGAGTCCGATCAGCGAAAAAATTCAAGATAGTATCGGACCCGTTATTTCAGAACAAGATATAGCTTTATTGGAGAAGTCATAAGACATGAGTTTAATTACAGATATTTCATCACAGGCTGCAAAAGCGGCGAAACAGTTAGCACTATTAACTACAGAGCAAAAAAACGCTGTTTTAGCAGATATGGCGAAAGGGATCCGCGAAAGCAGCGAAGCGATTATTAGAGCCAATGAAGCTGATTTAGCTGCTGCTCGTGATAACCAGCTTAGCGACGCTATGATTGATAGGTTAACGCTTAACCAAGCGCGAATTGAAAGCATGGCAGAAGGTATTGAAACTATCATTCAACTGGACGACCCAGTAGGGGCACGCAGAGACATGGGCGTAAGACCAAATGGCATTAAAATCAGCAAAATGCGAGTGCCACTTGGTGTTGTTTGCATGATTTATGAGGCGCGCCCCAATGTCACCGCCGACGCCGGTGCGCTGTGTTTTAAATCTGGTAATGGCGTTATTTTACGTGGTGGTAAAGAAGCACTAGCGAGTTCTTTAGAAATCGCAAAAGCGATGCATAGAGCGCTTGAAAAACATAACTTACCTGCCGCGTTGGTTTCTGTTATTCCAGATCCAGATCGTGCATTGCTAATGGAGCTGATGCAGCAAAAAGAGTATATCGACCTTATCATCCCACGTGGCGGTGAGGGTCTAATCAATTTCGTTACTGAGAATAGTACGGTGCCAGTGATCCAGCATTTTAAAGGCGTGTGTCACTTATATATAGATAAAGCGGCCGATCTCGATAAAGCAATGGCGCTTCTATTAAATGGTAAAACGCAGCGCACTGGTGTATGTAATGCGCTTGAAGGGTTAATTGTTCATCAAGATATTGCTTCGACTTTTTTACCGAAAGTTGCTGCCGCGTTGGCTGAACGAGGTGTAAAAATCAATGCATGTAAGCAAACCGTGGCTTACTTCGATAATGCTGTTGAGTTAAGCGATGATGAGTTTGGCGAGGAATACTTGAGCCTTGAAATTGCGGTTCGTCAGGTTGCTGATTTTAATGCAGCGCTTGCACATATAGATCGCTTTGGTAGTCACCACACCGAAGTTATCTGTACAGAAGACGAGGCTGCTGCGGACTTGTTCCAACGCGGTGTAGATGCTTCTGTCGTGATGGTTAACGCCTCTTCACGCTTTAGTGATGGTTCAGCGTTAGGCCTAGGTGCCGAAATTGGTATTGCGACAACCAAATTACACGCTTACGGGCCAATGGGCTTGGAGTCGCTAACAACAGAAAAGTTTTTAGTGAATGGTGAAGGCCAAATAAGAGAGTAATGAAGTTATCCAGCTTGGGTATGTGGGGTCTTACTCAGTAGTAGACACAGAATGACATAAGTAACTGCAAAGCTCGGGTCGAAAGATTTGGGCTTTTTTCTTTTCTATTTATTAGGGGGCATTTTGTAAGAAGTAAGAAGTAAGAAGTAAGAAGAGCAGAAAGTGGTGGAGCTAAGCAGGATCGAACTGCTGACCTCCTGCGTGCAAGGCAGGCGCTCTCCCAGCTGAGCTATAGCCCCACATTCCGTCTCTAGACGATGCAAAATCTAATCACTTTTTATATTCTCGTCAACCCCTGACAAAAAATTTCGCTATTTTTTTATAGTCTTTGTTACACTGAACTGAAAATTAAACGACTTAAGAGAATTATGGTTCTGCGTTATCTTTTTGTTATTGCCATTGTTGGGCTACTTGCGAGCTGTGCATCACAGCCTGATGAGCCTGAACTCATTATCGAAAAACAATCTTTTCATAAGCGTCTTTCGCCAACTGGCGATAAAGAATTTGCTTTCATTGTAACGGTACAAGCAACACCTCGAATGGAGTTAGATTCAAGTAAGCCAATATCAAGAAGAGAGCTAAAACGTTTTGCGGAGTTTGAACGTATTGAGGACTCCCCCTCTCTAAAACTCAAGCTAGAAGAGCAAGCCGTCGCTTTATTAAAACCGGCGTTGCTTGAGGCGAACTACTGTAAGGCAGGTCATAAAATTACCGATGTATACTGGCGACAGCGTAGCGTTCAGTTACGAGGCAGGTGTTTGTGATCAGAAATAATCCGAGTGCACTTGCAGAGCTGCTCGCTCAGCTAGATATCAGTTATCTCAATTATGAGCATCCACCTTTACATACTTGTCTAGAAGCTGACAATTTAAAGTTAGAGAGAAAAGGGACGCGGCTGAAAAACCTCTTCCTCCGAGATAACTATGGAAAGCGACACTTTCTTTTTATTATTCCTGCAGATAAGCAAGTCGATCTAAAAGCGCTGTCTAAATCTCAAGGGGTGTCGCGTTTAGGTTTTGCATCGACGGACAGGTTAGCAAAGTATTTAGGAGTGGAACAAGGCTGTGTATCAGCACTCACACTGCATAACGACAGTGAGCAACGAGTCGAATTATGGCTTGATAGTGAACTGCAATCTGCGCACTTATGGCAGTGTCATCCCCTAGTGAATACTAAAACTTGGGTGTTAACGCTCGAAGATTTAAAGCGCTTTTGGCAAGTCACTGGACACTCACCTCACTGGGTTGACTGTATTTCTCAAACTCAGAACTAAGCCGACTGTACAAACGATAAAAAGTGACGCACAAAACCAAGCGATACCAGCTTGCTCATAAATCAAACCCGGAAGGTAAGAACCCAGCACGCCTCCGGAATAATAAAATGAAACATAAGCGCCATTGGTGACGGTTGCTGGAGCCTGACTAATACTGTTGGCTAATGGTGCTGCGGTTGAATGGATCACAAACATACAGGCGCAGAATAGCGTAAATAAGGCCACAAAAAAGAATACAGACGCCACGGGTAATAGCGCAATGGTTGTAGCATAGATGAAGAACATCACAGCTAAAAATCGCCAGGTAGAATGAAATTTACTTTGTAGCCAAGGTGTAACGATGGACCCTAAAGCACCAACTAAGTAGCCTGTATAGACCCAGCCCACTTTACTGGGATCAGTTAAATTAAAGTCGTACTTGAGTATAAAAGGTAAAAAGTTGAGTAGTCCCGCGAAGCAGAAAAACATACAAAATACTGAGCTGTATAATCTCACTAGGCGTGATTGCTTGAGTGGTGTTAGGTAGTCCCTGATCCTTGTCGCGTGAATTATTGGTGGTTTGTTCTTGCTGGCTCGAATGCTAAATGCCAGCATAATTAATAACAATGCGTTTAGGTAATAGAAACTTTGCCACTCAAACCAGACCGTAAAGTTGGCCGCAAGTGTACGGCCAAAATAACCTCCGGCTATGCTACTTCCGATGTACAAGCTCATGTTTCTTTTCAACTGCGAGCCACTGAATTGTTGGCCGATATAACCTGTCATTGCAGTGAGTGCTGCAGGTAATAATAGCCCTTGAATTAACCGGATAAACAATAGCCCTGAAAATGAAGTCATTGAAGCAAATGCTAAACTGCTGAGTGCCAAAAGCAGCATGGTCCACTTTAAAATGCGTAGTGGATTGGACCTTGCTAGCAATAATCCGTAGCAGATTGGTGCGATAGCCAGAGGTAGCATAGTTGCTGACATCAGCATGCCTGCATCTGACGCTGACACACTAAATTGCTCCGCAAACTCAGCCAGCAGCGGCTGCGGTGCGTAAAGCACAAAGAAAATGGTAACGGAGCAGAGCAATAGGTGTATGACAGGCATTAAGCAATAAGGCTTTTAATTTCGATGAGTTAGCTTAAATTAAAGCAAACTAGATGACAATTTTTTGCGCTAAATCACGATGCGCAGCAATAATTTTGGTAGTTTTATATTAGATTGGCTGATTCCTCTCTGGTCAATCGAAATTGCTGAGTTAAAATAGTGAAAAGTCTATTTTACGGAGTTGCATGATGGGTTCACTGCAAGATCAGTTACTAAAAGCAGGTCTAACAACTGAGCACAAAGCGAAAGTTGCAAAAACACAAAAGCGTAAACAGCAGAAGAAAAAGAAAAAGGGCGCAACGAGCGACCAAACGGACCTTCAAAAACATATTGAGCAAACAAAGCTCGAGCAGCAAAAGCGTGCCGAAGAGCTAAATAAGGCGAAGCAAGAAACGCTAAAAGACAAAGAGCAAATTGCTCGCGTGAAGCAGATCTTAGAACATCATAACCAAGATGAGATCCGCGGCAATGTGACCTTTAACTTCACATACCAAAATAAGGTGAAGGAGTTAGAAGTTAATTCCGAAACACAAAAAGCGCTATCAAAGGGGCGTTTAGCGATTTGTGTGTTAGAAGAGCAGTTCTACGTACTACAAGATGAACCTGCTAGAAAGATTGCAGAGGTAGACGAAAAATATATCGTTTTCCATGTCGAGGACAATCAGCAAGGTGATGAGGATGACCCTTACGCTGACTTTGAAGTCCCAGATGATTTGATGTGGTAGTGATTAGGCTTTAGGTCACACTTTAGTCTACACTGACTTACAACGTTAACCGTCAATAAAAAGAGTAATGATATGAGCAAGATGAAAAAACTACTAGTAGGGACTACGGTGGCAATTTGCGCACTAGGTTCAGCAAGTTCAATAGCTGCAGATGGTAAAGCATTATATACAGCAAAGCTGTGTCAAACCTGCCATGGTGCAGAAGGTAAAGCACCAATCATGCCTCTGTATCCAAAGCTAAATGGTCAAAATAAAGAGTATTTAGCGGCGCAGATGAAAGACATCAAATCAGGTAAACGTAATAACGGTATGTCAGCAGCGATGAAAGCGATGGTCGCTAATGTCACTGACGCTGAAATCGATGCGATTGCAGAGTATTTATCTAAAGTTGAATAACGTCAAAATTAGATATCAAAGATAATAAAAACCACCGTTCGCGGTGGTTTTTAGTTGAAGATATAATCAAGCTATTTTAGACTTCTATACATCTAAATGTGGAGTCAATAAGGGATCCCCATGTTCGAATTACCTCAGTTAAATTTAAAAGACAAAGTAAGCGCAGAAGAATGGCAACTGCGTGTTGACCTTGCCGCTTGCTATCGATTGGTTGAGCACTTTCGTTGGGGAGATCTAATTTATACGCATATGTCAGCGCGTTTACCGGGTACGGATCATTATTTAGTCAACGCCTTTGGTCTGACCTTTGATGAAGTCACCGCTTCTAATTTAGTGAAGGTCGATCTTGAAGGGAATATTCTTGATGATACGCCATTTCAGATAAATCCGGCGGGCTTTACCATTCACAGTGCAATCCACGAGGTGCGAGAAGATGCGCATTGCGTTATTCACCTCCATACTAAAGAAACGATTGCAGTCGCGAGTGTAGAATGTGGTTTATTGCCTTTGAGTCAGCATAGCATGTTCTCTTTACCCTCACTTTCATATCACGGCTATGAAGGTTTAGCGGTGAATATGGATGAGAAAAAGCGGCTGCAGGATGATTTAGGTACAACTAATCACATGCTGCTGGTGAACCATGGTGGTTTAACTGTTGGACCAACGGTCGGCGATGCCTTTATGCGTTTTTATGACTTACAGCGTGCATGTGAAATTCAAGTTGCGATTCAAGCAACGGGGCAACAAGCCGTACCTGTACCACAACCTATCATTGATAACATTTATAACCAAGCGAATGTCGTGCATAGCGGTAGCACCGGTGGTCAATTAGCATGGCCTGCAATGCTTCGTAAAGCTTACCGCCTAGATCCAAGCTTTGCTCAATAGGAGTCAACATGAAAGTTAATCGCGTCGAAGTCTTCGATATTCATTGTCCAGATAGACCTGCTTGGACACCTGTTTTTGTGCGTATTCACACCGATGAAGGTATTTCAGGAGTAGGTGAAGCAGGGCTTGCATACGACCTCGGCCACAGCGCTGCGGCCAGTATGATTAAAGAAATGGCTGAAGCCTTTTTGATTGGCCATGACCCTTTTCAAACTGAGTTGCTCTGGTCCCGTATGCTCAGAGAAAGCTTCTGGGGTTTAGGTGGCGGGCCTGTGGTATATGCGGCGATGTCGGCAATAGATACTGCGCTTTGGGATATTAAAGGTAAAGCCTTAAACCTACCTGTTTATCAATTGCTTGGTGGTAAAGTGAACCCTGAGCTTCGCACCTATGCCTCGCAATTACAGTTTGACTGGGACAGCGAGTTTAAAGCATTAGTTCAGCCACACGAATATGCTGAAGCGGCTCACAAAGCCATTGCAGAAGGGTATGATGCGGTTAAAGTTGACCCAATTCAGTATGATAAAGATGGCAACACCTATTACGACAGAACTAAGCTTATCTCGCGCGCGGAAATGAAATTATACCGTGCGAGAATGAAGGCTATTCGTGAAGCGGTAGGTGATGAAGTCGATATTATCTTTGAATGCCACAGCTTACCAGGCGCGACATCAGCCATTCAAATTGCAGACATCGCTGAAGAATTTGATTGTATGTATTATGAAGAGCCGGTGAATTATCTAAACCACTCTTTACATGCAAAGGTAGCCAACAAGACCTCAGTGCCAATCGCTGGTGGTGAACGTTTGTATAACCGCTGGGGTGTTCGCCCTTATTTTGAAGATCAAAGTATTGATGTACTGCAGCCAGATATTGGCCTGTGTGGTGGCTTTACGGAAACCAAGAAGGTATGTGATTACGCCGATATCTTTGATATCCGTATTCAGGCACACGTTTGTGGTGGCCCGGTAGCAACCGCTGCTTCGTTGCACTTGGAAACCGCCATCCCAAACTTCCTGATCCATGAGCACCATACTTACGCAATCAAAAAGTGGAACAGAGAGCTATGCTTGCAAGATCCACAGCCTAAGAACGGTATCTTTAGAGTGTCAGAAGAGCCGGGACTTGGTATTGAGCTAAACGATGAAATCGTAATGCGCTCAGCCCGTGTGGAAATTAAGTAGGTATCCGTCGCTCAACTTAAATAGCTGAGTTTGGAATAACAGCTAGCTCTTACTATTGTTATTCCTAGATTGAATCAGACATGAAAAAACCCAAGCAGTGCTTGGGTTTTTTCATCTAAGCCAGCGCTATTATTTTAGCAATGACTCAGTTAATACCGGGCGAATTTCTTTTACAATCGCTTGGCAAAGCTTAGGTGCGCCACAGATGATGTTGCCGCTACGGTTAAAGTTAGCACCACCTGCAAAGTCTGTAACCATACCACCAGCTTCTTTTACTAGCAGCTCACCAGCTGCTGTATCCCAAGGCTTAAGGCCAATTTCAAAGAAACCATCCATACGACCTGCTGCAACATATGCCATGTCTAAAGCTGCAGAGCCCGCACGGCGGATATCAGCTGTATGAATGAATAATGCTTTGAATGCTTCTAGGTAGGCATCCATGTGGTGCTTTTGCTTGAAAGGGAAACCCGTGGCAAGCACAGTGCCTTGTAATTCAATAGACTTAGACACACGAATACGTTTGTTGTTTAGCTGTGCGCCTTGACCACGAGAAGCGGTAAATAATTCGTCGCGGATTGGATCGTATACAACTGCTTGCTCTACGCGGCCTTTAACTCTTAACGCGATAGAAACAGCATAGTGAGGAATACCTTTAACGAAGTTAGTGGTACCGTCTAGAGGATCGATAACCCAAAGGTAGTCTGCATCTTTGCCTTCGTGGTGACCAAATTCTTCACCAACAATAGCGTGATCAGGGTAAGATTTTAAAATAGTGTCACGAATGATTGATTCCGCATCTTTATCGATGTTTGTAACTAAATCATTAGTGCCTTTTTGAGTAGCTTCAACGCGCGATAAATCTTCACTTGCACGTAGGATAACCTTACCCGCGTTACGCGCAGCGCGTACCGCAATGTTCAACATTGGATGCATAGCATTACCTTTAGGTTGTAAAAGAACAGGATCATTTTGAGCCGGCGTATTCTAGCGGTTTTTTGTCTAAAGTAAATAACCAATTGTAAATTTGTTTGGTTGTTTTTTGTACTTCCTTGCTGCGCAAAGATTTTTAATTTCTGGTTGTGGAGCTTGGAAAAACGCAAATTAGATATGCTACACTGCGCCATTATTTTTGTTTGAGACTCGTGTAAATGGCTTTAGAAGATATTCGAATTGTATTAGTGAACACCTCACACTCTGGCAATATAGGCTCAGTTGCGAGAGCAATGAAGACGATGGGGTTATCTAAGCTTTATTTAGTTGACCCTGCATGTGAAGTGGACAGCCATGCAAGTGCATTGGCGGCTGGCGCAACCGACGTGTTGGGTGCAGCGACTAAAGTCGATACGCTTCAAGAGGCGATTGCTGATTGTGCTTTAACTATTGGCACGAGTGCGCGCTCACGCACTTTGTCGTGGCCAATGGTAGACCCGCGTGAGTGTGCGCAAAAATTGGTTGCTGAGTCGGTGAATGGTCCTGTCGCCCTTGTATTCGGTCGTGAGAATAGCGGCCTAACAAATGAAGAGTTGCAATTGTGCAACTATCACGTATGTATTCCGGCTAATCCTGAGTATAGCTCGCTTAATCTTGCAATGGCAGTGCAAACATTGGCTTACGAAACGCGTATGACTTACTTAGACACGCAACAAAAGCAGCCAGAAGAAGTGGATGAAGCCGTTTACCCTTCATCAAAGCAGATGGAGTTATTTTACGAGCATCTTGAAAATACCTTGAATGACACCGGCTTTATCATTAAGCAGCATCCGGGCATGGTAATGACTAAGCTAAAGCGTTTGTTCAACCGTGCTAGACCGGAAGATCAAGAACTTAATATTCTACGTGGGATCCTAAGTTCAATAGATAAATCTACTGACAAGTAAACCAAACACGATGACAGTATTGGCCAACTCAGTGCGCCAATACTGTTGTATTTCTATTGTCTAAATATTAAACATTCCTTTTGTGAAATCTTGCATAAATCTTCATCACTAATACTTGACTAAAATACTCAGGTAATTACAATGTCCATAATACCTGATTAAATTACTCGGGTATTTTGGGTAGGCATACGAGGGTTGCAGATTTAAAGCCGTTATTATGCTTGGTTAATACTTGACTATCTTAGTCAAGTAATTAAAATTTGCGGCTTGGTAAATTAGCGGGGGTTATGCATGAAACTGACATCAAAAGGCAGATACGCCGTGACAGCAATGTTAGATGTTGCGTTACACGCAAGTATTGGCCCTGTTCCACTGGCAGATATCTCTGAACGACAAGAGATTTCGCTATCTTACCTTGAACAATTATTTGCCCGTCTACGTAAACATGGCTTAGTAAGCTCTGTACGTGGTCCGGGTGGCGGCTACTTATTAGGCCGTGATGCACACACAATTTCCGTTGGTGATGTGATTAGTGCTGTTGACGAGTCCGTTGACGCAACACGTTGTCACGGCGAAGGCGGCGGTTGCCAAAGCGGTATGCGCTGTCTGACTCATTCATTGTGGTCTGACTTAAGTGTGCGAATTGAAGAGTTTTTAAATAATATTTCCCTAGCCGAGTTAGTCGCCGACGCGGATGTTCAATCCGTAGCAACGCGGCAAGATAAGCACGTTAAACGTGTTATCGAGCAATTAGACAATATTCAAGTGAGCTGTCAACTCTAGGTTGACGTCAAGCGGAGAGATAAATGAAATTACCGATATATCTAGATTATGCAGCAACCGCTCCGGTTGATCAGCGTGTTGCAGACGAGATGATGCAGTGCCTGACAATGGATGGTAACTTTGGTAATCCAGCTTCTCGTTCACACCGTTTCGGTTGGCAAGCAGAAGAACTGGTTGATCAGGCGCGTAATGATATCGCTGATTTAATCAACGCTGATCCGCGTGAAATCGTTTTCACATCTGGTGCAACTGAGTCAAACAACCTTGCAATCAAAGGTGCTGCACAGTTCTATAAAAAGAAAGGCAAGCACATCATCACCGTTCGTACAGAGCACAAAGCGGTACTAGACACCTGCCGTGAGCTTGAGCGTCAGGGTTTTGAAGTGACTTATATGGATGTTGAAGATAACGGCTTACTTGACTTGAAAAAGCTTGAAGCAACCATGCGTGAAGACACTGTTCTAGTGAGCGTAATGCACGTTAATAACGAGCTAGGTGTTATTCAAGATATCGCGACTATTGGTGAGATGTGTCGTGAGCGCAAGATCATGTTCCATGTTGATGCAGCGCAAAGTGCTGGCAAGGTACTAATCGACCTACAAACATTAAAAGTAGACTTTATGTCATTTTCTGGCCACAAAGTTTATGGCCCTAAAGGTATCGGTGCATTGTACGTACGCCGTAAGCCACGTGCGCGTTTAGAAGCACAAATGCACGGTGGTGGTCATGAGCGCGGTATGCGTTCAGGTACTCTTGCTACTCACCAAATTGTGGGTATGGGCACAGCATTTAGAATTGCTAAGCAAGACTTTGAAAAAGACCATGCACACATCAGTGCGCTTCGTCAGCGTCTATTGGACGGCCTAATGGATATGGACGAAGTCTATTTTAATGGTGCTATCGACCAATCAGTACCTGGCATTGTAAACATCAGCTTCAACTTTGTTGAAGGTGAAAGTCTACTAATGGCGGTTAAAGACATTGCGGTTTCTTCTGGTTCTGCATGTACATCGGCGAGCTTAGAGCCATCTTATGTACTGCGTGCTCTAGGTCGTAATGACGAATTAGCACACAGCTCAATCCGTTTCAGTATTGGTCGTTTTACGACAGAAGAAGAGATCGATTACACCGTCAACCTTCTTAAGAATTCTATTGGTCGCTTACGTGAGATGTCACCGCTTTGGGAAATGCACCAAGATGGCATCGACTTAGATAGCGTTGAATGGGCACACCATTAAGCAAGTTTTAGCCGCTGGCTGGATACCATCCAGCCGCAAGCAGGTAGTGAGGAAATAGTTATGGCTTACAGTGATAAAGTTATCGACCACGTTGAGAATCCACGTAACGTAGGTTCTTTAGACAAGAACGATCCAAGCGTAGCAACGGGCATGGTGGGGGCACCTGCATGTGGCGACGTAATGAAACTACAAATTAAAGTTTCTGAAACAGGCATCATCGAAGATGCGAAATTCAAGACATATGGTTGTGGTAGCGCGATTGCATCATCATCCCTTGTGACTGAGTGGGTGAAAGGTAAATCGTTAGAAGAAGCCGCGACTATCAAAAACACTGATATCAGTGCTGAGCTTGAGTTGCCACCAGTGAAAATCCACTGTTCAATTTTGGCCGAAGATGCGATTCAAGCTGCGATTGCAGATTATAAGAGTAAACAAGCGAAGTAAGAGACTATTATGGCAGTGACGTTAACAGATGCAGCCGCTAATCGCGTATTAGCCTTTTTGAGTAACCGTGGAAAAGGCATAGGGCTGCGCGTTGGTATTAAAACCACGGGCTGTTCAGGTCTTGCTTATGTTCTCGAATTTGTCGACGATTTAGATGAAGGCGATGAAGTATTTGAAGACAAAGATGTCAAAATCATCGTTGATGCAAAAAGTTTAGTTTATATCGACGGCACAGAGCTTGATTACACAAAAGAAGGTCTGAATGAAGGGTTTAAGTTCAATAACCCAAATCAGAAAGACGAATGTGGCTGTGGCGAAAGCTTCACCGTATAGTTTGCAATAGTGAATAGCTTAAAGCCCTGCCTTGGTGGGGCTTTGCTGTATTAGGTGCGTATGCGTTATTTTGAATTATTTGATTTACCTGTTGATTATCACGTTGATTTAAACAAACTAAATCAAGGTTATTTAGAGCTACAGCGTGCAGTTCATCCAGATAGATTTGCTGGTAAAAGTGAGCGTGAGAAGTTGCTCGCGGTACAGAAAACCGCAGAGATCAATGACGCGCTAGCGGTACTCAAACACCCAGTTAAGCGTGCCGAGTATATGCTGAGCGAGAAGGGTGTAGACATACGTGCAGAGCAACAAACGTTGCAAGATCCTATGTTTTTAATGCAACAGATGGAACTGCGTGAAGCATTAGAAGAATTACCTGATGCGGCGGATCCTGATGGCGCGATTGCAGAGTTCGAAACACAGATTAAAGCGTTAGATACAGAGTTTAGCGCCTCCCTTGCCGAGCAGCTTCAAAGCGATGACATGAGCAAGTTGGAAGCCGCAGCAGACAATATTCGTAAGCTAAAGTTTGTCTATAAGTTACGCGACGAATTAGCACGTATCGAAGATGAATTATTCGATTGATGATGTATAGCATCAACAAACGTTAAAGTGAAAAGAGCATTATGGCATTATTGCAAATTGCTGAGCCGGGGCAGAGCGCGGCACCTCATGAGCATAAATTAGCGATTGGTATTGACTTAGGTACCACGAACTCTCTTGTGGCAACAGTACAAAGTGGCGAAACGAAGACCCTTAGCGATTTAATGGGTAAACCTATGCTGCCGTCGGTAGTGAGGTACACCGACTCAGAGGTTATCGTTGGTGAACAAGCCCAAGCTGCTTCTGCTGAAGACCCCACTAATACGCTTATTTCTGTAAAACGTTTTTTAGGTAAAACACAATCTGAAATAGAACAAAGCTACGGTCAGTTGCCTTATAACTTTGTCGATAATAACGGTTCGCTAGCTATTGAAACCGTAGCAGGCGCTGTAAGCCCAGTGCAAGCCTCCGCTGAAATTTTAAAAACATTACACCAACGTGCTATTGATAGTTTTGCTGGTGAAGATGTGATGGGCGCAGTGATCACTGTACCTGCATATTTTGATGATGCACAAAGGCAAAGTACAAAAGACGCAGCCGAGCTTGCTGGTCTAAAAGTATTAAGACTTCTCAACGAGCCGACTGCGGCTGCGGTAGCTTACGGCCTAGACTCTGGTCAAGAAGGCGTGATTGCGGTTTATGACCTTGGTGGTGGTACGTTTGATATTTCAATCTTGCGCTTAAACCAAGGAGTGTTTGAGGTATTATCAACAGGTGGTGATTCTAGTCTTGGTGGTGATGACTTTGATTCATTGTTGGTTGATTTCTTCAAACAGCAAACGCAGCTATTTGATTTAAACCCAAAAGAGCTACGCTTGTTTATCAATAAGGCAAGAGCCTGTAAAGAAGCGCTTTCAAGTTATGAAACGGTAAACGTAGAGCTACCAGTTCGCGAGCAAAAGTTGGTTGTTACGATCACGCGTCAAGCATTTGCTGAAATGGCAATGCCACTGGTTAAAAAGACTTTGCGCTCTTGTCGCCGCGCGTTAAAAGACGCCGATGTCACATCAGAAGAAGTCTTGCAGGTTGTGATGGTGGGTGGTTCGACTCGTATGCCAGTGGTGCGTGAAGAAGTTGGGAGTTTCTTTGCCAAAGAGCCGCTAACATCAATCGATCCAGACCGTGTGGTGGCATTAGGTGCTGCTATCCAAGCTGATATTCTAGTGGGTAACAAACCTGACTCTGATATGTTACTGCTTGATGTATTGCCATTGTCTTTAGGGCTAGAAACTATGGGTGGGTTGGTTGAAAAAATCATTCCGCGTAATACCACTATTCCTGTTGCACGCGCACAAGAGTTTACCACCTTTAAAGATGGTCAAACCGCTATGTCATTACATGTGTTGCAAGGTGAGCGTGAGCTCGTTGATGATTGTCGTAGCTTAGCTAAATTTAGTCTAAAAGGCATCCCACCAATGGCGGCAGGCGCAGCGCACATTCGAGTCACTTTTAGAGTTGACGCTGATGGTCTATTGAGTGTTTCCGCTGAAGAAAAGTCGACAGGCGTGCAGGCTGAGATCCAAGTCAAACCGTCGTTTGGTTTGAGCGATGACCAAGTAGCACAAATGCTAAAAGATTCGATGAGCAATGCCAAAGAAGACATGAGCGCTCGTATGCTTAAAGAACAGCAGGTTGAAGCGCTGCGTGTATTAGAAGCGTTAGAGGCATCGCTTGCAACGGATGGTCATCTGTTGGCAGAAGATGAGCTCAATACACTGCGCGGTGCAATGACTGAACTTGCACAAATTCGCGAAAGTGCAGACAATCCAGAGCAGATTAAAAAGGCGATCGAAGAAGTCGATCAGGCGAGTAGCGATTTTGCTTCACGCCGTATGGATGAATCAATTAAAAAGGCACTGCAAGGGCAGTCGGTAGACGAGGTGTAATATGCCACAAATTATCTTTTTACCCCATGAAGAGTTATGTCCGGAAGGTGCTGCAATCGAAGCGAAAACGGGTGAAACTGTACTCGATGTGGCGTTGAAAAACGGTATTAGTATTCCACATGCCTGTGAAAAATCATGCGCATGTACCACATGCCATATCGTTGTTCGTGAAGGGTTTGACTCACTTGAAGAGAGTGATGAGTTAGAAGATGACATGCTAGATAAAGCATGGGGTCTTGAAGCTGAGTCTCGTTTAGGTTGCCAAGCGATAATTAGTGATGAAGACTTAGTAGTTGAAATTCCGAAGTACAATCTCAATATCGTTAATGAAGACCATTAAGTGCTGCTAACAACCTAGGTTGTTACTGACAAATTTAATAAAAGCCGTAGTCTTATACTACGGCTTTTTGCTTTTCTAGGAGGAACGCTATGTCACTCATCAGTAATCCCGAATTTTCACTTATCAATGGCCAAGCACACCATAGTAAAACGCAAGTCGATGTGGTTAATCCTGCAACTGGAGAGCAGCTTGCGCAGGTTTCTGAGGCGGATAATCAGGCAGCTGATAAAGCGCTGCAAGCAGCGGTTGAAACCTTTGAAAAACTTGCCTGCACGACAGCACACGCCCGTAGCCAAGTGCTTAGAAAATGGCACGAGCTAGTAATAGAGCATCGTCAGGCCTTGGCTGAAATCGTCACTAAGGAACAAGGCAAACCGCTCAAGGAGGCACTTGCCGAGGCGGATTATGCTGCAGGATTTATTGAATGGTATAGCGAAGAAGCCAAGCGCGCCTATGGGCAGGTTATTCCCAGCCATTCTCAGTCACATGAGCTAACTACAATCAGACAAGGGGTTGGTGTTGTACTTGGGATCACTCCATGGAATTTTCCACTGGCGATGATCACCAGAAAAGTAGCACCAGCCTATGCAGCAGGCTGTAGTTTTATTTTAAAGCCCTCTGAGAAAACTCCTCTTGCGGCCATTGCCCTTGCAAAGCTGGCTATTCAGGCAGGGATGGAAGTTGGCGCTTTTCAGGTGTTAGTGACTAACGATTCTAAAGGGTTAGTCGCATATCTTACTGAGTCACCACAAGTTCGAAAACTCACGTTTACGGGGTCAACACAAGTGGGGAGTGCGTTGTTGAAGCAATGTGCCGACACAGTGAAAAGAACGTCAATGGAGCTTGGTGGTAATGCACCATTTATTGTTTTCGACAGCGCTGATGTTGAGCAAGCGGTAAGTGGTTTGATGGCAGCGAAGTTTAGAAATGCAGGGCAAACTTGTGTGGCCGCAAATCGCGTGTTTGTCGCAAAAGATATCGC
This sequence comes from Pseudoalteromonas sp. Isolate6, assembly GCF_022398435.1. Classification (NCBI taxonomy): domain Bacteria; kingdom Pseudomonadati; phylum Pseudomonadota; class Gammaproteobacteria; order Alteromonadales; family Pseudoalteromonadaceae; genus Pseudoalteromonas; species Pseudoalteromonas sp. Isolate6. The sequence goes on from NZ_JAKEVK010000032.1 coordinate 21,436, forward strand.
GGCAGAACTACTCACTACGCTTACTCAGCAGGTAAGCTTGCTCACCTTGGGAAATGGTTTAGAGCAAGGTGTTGATATTGGTCCACTCATTTCACTTGAAGCCAAACAAAAAGCACAGCAGCTGTTGGAAGATGCGTTAACTAAAGGCGCGAGTATCGCTTATCAAGGTGATAAACAAAGCGGCCAATTTATGGCACCGGTAGTTATCACGGGTGTAAATAGCACCATGCGGATCTTCCATGAAGAAATTTTTGCACCGATTGTCAGCATTATTGATTTTGAAAGTGAAGATGAAGTGATCAAAATGGCAAATTCTGTGCCAGAAGGGCTTGCTGCTTATTTTTACTCAAATGATAGCAATCAAATAAGGCGAGTAAGTCAAGCACTTGAGTATGGCATGATTGGGATTAATGAAGGGGCAATATCCAATCCTGTAGCGCCTTTTGGCGGAGTGAAGTTTTCAGGTCTTGGCCGAGAAGGGGCACAGGAAGGACTGCTTGAATACCAAGAAATAAAGTACTTATGCCAAAAGTTTAGCTAGTTCACACTAATTGCGAGGGTGCCTTTTCTCGCAATTGCTTTTATTCTGCGCAAAAGCTCAGTACACTTATCCGCTTATTTGAGTTTTGATATATTTTCAATGATACGAATCGAACAACCCCCTAAGCTGATCATTTTGGCAGGTGGATTAGGAAGCCGCTTTGGTGGTAATAAGCAGGTTGCAGCGCTACCAAGTATCGATAAAAGCATTATGGAATTGAGCATAATTGACGCGCATCATGCTGGTGTGCGCGATGTTATTTTGATCATTAATGACAAAGTGCGAAGCCTAATCGAAAATGTGATATTGCCACGATTGCCGGAGGCGCTGAACATCACTTTAGTGCAGCAGAGGCTTAGCGATATTCCGAATGAATTTATCGACTGTTTGGCAGGGCGAGAAAAACCATGGGGCACAGGGCATGCGCTGTTGTGTGCAAAACCATACGTTGATAAGCCAGCGATAGTTATTACGGCGGATGATTATTACGGGCCTGATGCATTTGAGCAGCTTGTTGAACATTTTCAACATCATAGCAATATGGCGATGGTCGCATATCCAATTATAAATACCTTATCAGATCAAGGTGGCGTAAACCGTGGTGTTTGTCAGGTACAGGCGCAACAACTACACTCGGTTGAAGAGGTATTAGATATTCGCTTTGAAAACGGCGAGTTGTCAGGCGATATTGCAGGTAAGCGGTGTGAAATCGCGAAGTCTGCGCTGGCTTCGATGACCTGCTGGGGGGTGATGCCGTCACTTTTTGATTCATTAGAAGCCGGGTTTAACGCGTTTTTAAGGAATTATGACAACGGTGTCAAAAAAGAGTATTATCTGCCGGATTGTATCCAACACAGTATCAATAAGGGCCTACAAACCGTGTCGGTCTACCAAGCTAAATCACATTGGTACGGTATAACTTATAAGAGCGAACTAGACATTGTCGCGAGAAAGATTTATGAAGCACGTCAGGGAAGATAATCATCTCCACACAACTATATCCGACTTAACTCCTTTTGAGGTGAATATGGAGTATCAAGCCGTTGCGCAACAACTCGCTGATGAATATGGTCTCATTAGTGAAGAAGCTAAAATGAAGCCGATTGGTAGTGGTCATATCAACACGACTATGCTGTTGCAGGACAACCACAAAACCATGGTAGTACAAAAGCTAAATACCACGGTATTTCCAAACCCTTTACACCTTGTTGAGAATGCGCGAGCGATTGAGCAGCACTTAACAGCAAAAGCCTTAAATGGTGAATATAGTCTCGCTATCATAAAGCATCTAGCGACGAGTTCAGGCCAATATTTAGTCGATATTAATGACGAAGTTTGGCGTGCGCTTGCATTTATTGGCCGCAGCTATAGCGAAGACGTAGTGGCAAACGAACAACAAGCATTAACGGCTGCAAACGCCTTCGGGCAGTTTGCACATGCGCTAAATGATTTTGATGCTACGCAGTTACATCATGTCATTCCAAACTTTCATAACTTGGCGATGCGTATTGACGCATTTAACCAAGTACTAGCGAAAGATGAGCATGGTCGCGCGGAAAAGTGCAGTGATGTTATCGCCGCTTTTCAGCAGCAATTTGCACTTGCAGAGGAGTTGCAGCAGGCACAAAAACAAGTGCCACTTAGAGCTTGCCACAACGATACCAAAATCAACAACATGCTGTTTTCAACACAGAGTGATGCAGCACGAGCCGTTATCGACTTAGATACGTGTATGCCGGGTAACTGGTTGTTTGATTTTGGCGATATGGTGCGCACCTTCTGTTCACCAGAAGCTGAAGACTCTACGAACTTGAGTAATGTGCAGGTAAGAGAAAATATCTTTGCTGCGCTGGCGCAAGGGTATATTGAACCGTTACAAGACAGTGTGACTGCAGCAGAAAAAGACAGTTTTATTCTTGGCGCAAAAGTGATGCCATTCATGATAGGTCTGAGATTTTTAACAGATCATCTAGATGGAGATAATTATTTTGCAACCCACAGAGCCAATCATAATCTTGACCGTGCGAAGAACCAGTTTGCGTTATATTCCAGTGTGCTAGAAAAAGAGGGTTGTCTGAATAATATTATCAGGGCAATTTAACGGTTTAATATATTTTAAGAAAAAGCGCTTCAAGCGCTTTTTTTGCGGCTTTATCGCAATGTTTTGAACCTAAGATTGGGATAGGTTAGCTTGATAGCGAGCAGTATTAGTGCTGTTAAGAAGTATCGTTTAGGAGTAAGAATGAAAAATATAAACCGCCGCGACTTTTTAAAAGCCGCAGGAGCGGCTGCGGCTGCGAGTGTAGTAGCTGGGTGCGCAAGTTCTAATCAAAATAACAGCGTTGTACCTAAGCAACAAGGGCGCTCTGTCATTGGACTCGTAGCACCAAAAATGGACGTGGTTCGGGTTGGTTTTATTGGGGTTGGCCAACGTGGCTATGGTCATGTAAAGCGCATGAGTCACATCGATGGCGCACGCATTGTCGCGATTTGTGATACTCATGATGAAGTGCTTGAAAAATCGGCTGATTATCTTGTGCGCGAGCGAGGTTTGCCGAAGCCTGCGCTGTATCGTGGTGGTGACTTAGCGTACCAAGAAATGCTTAATCGGGATGATATTGACATCGTTATCATTTCAACACCTTGGAAATGGCACGCGCCGATGGCAATAGATACCATGAACAGTGGTAAGCACGCGTTTGTTGAAGTACCTTTAGCGCTGACCGTTGAAGAAATGTGGCAGATAGTCGACACCGCAGAGCGCACGCAAAAGAACTGTATGATGATGGAAAATGTCAACTACGGTCGTGATGAGTTAATGGTACTGAACATGGTTCGCCAAGGTGTATTCGGTGAGTTGTTGCATGGTGAAGCTGCATATATTCATGAGCTACGTTGGCAAATGAAAGAAATTGAGCACAAGACCGGCTCATGGCGTACGCACTGGCATACTAAGCGAGATGGTAACCTATATCCAACTCATGGTTTAGGACCCGTATCTCAGTACATGAATATTAACCGCGGTGACCGTTTTGATTACTTAACTTCTATGAGTTCTCCCGCCCTAGGTCGTGCAGCCTATGCAAAACGCGAATTTCCGGAAGATCATGAACGCAATCAACTACATTATATTGCGGGTGATATGAATACCACGATGATTAAGACCATCAAAGGACGCAGTATCATGGTGCAACATGATACGACCACGCCTAGGCCTTATTCTCGTCACAATCTTATTCAAGGAACTAATGGGGTCTTTGCTGGTTTCCCTAATCGTATCGCGTTAGAGCAAGGTGGTACGAAGAGCTTCCATGAATGGGATTACGAAATGGATTCATGGTATAAACAATACGACCATCCGCTTTGGACTAAAATGGGTGAAGAAGCACAGCGCAACGGCGGTCATGGTGGTATGGACTTTTTAATGTTCTGGCGGATGATCTATTGCCTGCGCAATGGTGAGGCGCTAGATCAAGACGTATACGACGGTGCCGCTTGGTCGGTAATTTCTCCATTATCGGCTCAATCAGTCGCTAATCGCAGTGAATCATTGAGTATTCCAGACTTTACCCGTGGAGCGTGGAAAACCGCTAAGCCATTGGGTATAGTAACAGTATAAAAATACACACTTTATCGTCGAATTAAGCGCTACAGGCGCTTTTTTTATACTCGATTAATACGGCTTCTGGAGTGACTATGATGCGCTATCGGTTCTTGTTATTTTTTATATTAATACTGAGTGGTTGTAGTAACTCCGTTAATATCAGTAAGAAGAATACATTCATCAGCCATGCCGATGCTTACTTTAATACCTATGCTCAGCGGAAGAACTTTAGGCAGTTTATCGAGTTCTATGCCGAAGATGCCGTGTTGGAAGATATGGTTTTTGGCCATAAAGCACAAGGTAAAGAGCAAATTACGGCTTTTTTTAATTGGTCTGCAGGGAATTTTGCTGTGCTGGATGAACAACCTGCCTTAGTGGTAGAAGATAAGATAGTCGATACCACGACTCGAACTGTGGTTGCTAGAGGCGTTTTTAATTGCTTTAATCATGCGTCACGCGAGTTAGGGCCTTGGCGATTTCTGATAGTGCTAAAGTTTGACGAAAAAGGTAAAATTATCTATCAGCAAGATTGGATTAACTATACCCCGAAATCGGATTTTACCGGTGGGGAAAATCTAAATCTGCAATATCAATAATCGGCTGCCATTTGTAAGGAGCGCCCATGCAAGTTTCTGTTGAAATAAGCAAGTACCCACTGCACCAAGACTATATCCCTTTTATTAAAGGTTTTATTGATAGGCTGAATGAGCATGAAGGGATCAAGGTGATCACAAACACGATGTCAACTCAGGTCTTTGGTGAATTTGATTTAGTGACCTCAGTATTGAATCAAGAAATGAAACACTCATTTGAAGCTTACGGAAAATCTATTTTTGTTTGTAAGTTTATCTCAGGCGACTTATCTCCAGCTGATAGTGCCTGCGATTAATGGACTGGCTTACTGAAACCTTTGCTGGATTCACAGCGATGTCGAGCTGGGAGTATATCGCTGTGGTGCTGGCAGTCGCCTATTTATTGCTAGCAATTCGAGAAAATATTTGGTGTTGGCCTGTGGCTTTTATAAACACCTTTATTTATACCGTACTGTATTGGAACGGAGCACTAGTGATGGAATCACTGCTGCACTTTTACTACATGGTCATGGCTGTTGTTGGTTGGTGGATGTGGCGTCAGGGTGACAAAAATAAGCCCAGTGATATCGTTTCTTGGTCGTTATCAAAACATCTTTCAATCATTGTTATTACTTCTGTGGCCTCTGTTGTGCTTGGTTATTTAACCAAGCATTATATGGCAGCGGATCTCGCTTATTTAGATAGCTTTACCACGTGTTTTGCAGTAGTGACAACCTATTTGGTGGCTAAGAAAATTCTTGAAAACTGGTTATATTGGGTCGTGATTGATGCAGCCTCCATCTACCTTTATTACCTTAAAGGTTTCTATCCTACGCTGGTACTATTTATTTTCTACACCTTGATGGCGTGTTGGGGCTACAAGCGTTGGTACGAAGAATATGAAGCTAAGCAAGGAAAGACGCTTGCAGCACTCTGAGCTTGAAGAATTAAAAGTAAAGGTGGATACCGTATTCAGGGTTTCACCTGAGCGATTAGAAAAGCTAACTAAAGGTGTGAGTAACAATAATTACCTGATGGTGAGTAAAGGTGAAAGCTATCTATTAAAGTGCTATAGCCATGGTATTCCTACTGAGGCCTTAAAGGCACAAAATAAATTAGCACAGCAAGGCATTACTTCTAAAGTACTGCAGTACGATCTACGCACTTGTATGGCGCTGTTCACCTTTATGCCACAAGTGTGTGCTGAGCCAAGGCTCACCCCTGAATTGTTAGCACAAGTTATTCAGGTGCATAGCTTAGAGCTTGAAGTATATGAGGTACTGGACTTAGTTGGTTATGTTCAGGCTATTGATGAGGAACTACGTCACTTAGTTGATATCGAACGGCTTATCGAAAGCTTAGCTTCTTTACCTGTGGATCTGGCGTTTTGCCATAATGACCTAGTCATGAGCAATATTATTCAAAGTCCGGAAGGAGTTCGGTTAATTGACTTTGAGTATGCTTGCCATAGTGACATCTTTTTTGATTTAGCAGCGCTGGTGTGTAGTTTTAGCTGTGGCGTTGAAGAATCGCTTATAGTGGTTGAGTCTTACTTTTCTCTAAAGCACCAAGTTATGCCTTCATATGCTCAAGCTAAACTGACGGTATTTTGCCAAATTTATTTGATTGTTAGCATTCAATGGTACGAGCAGCGTAGCGTAATAACAGAAGCTGAAAAACTGAGGCAGTTACTGAAGCAGTGGTTATCGTGACAACTAGCTAAGCCAGTAGCGTGTGATATTCCTTGATCACATTACTGGCTATCACTATTGGGTAGTTTAGATCCCACCCAGTCGCTGTGCGAGTTCTTTGTATTTTTCAACATCGGCTTTGTCAAAGATAGGTTCGCCATTGGCATCTGTGTCTTTGGCGACTAGCAAGTTTTCTCGTGCGAGGCGTCTTACGCGCTCAACCTTTACGTCAAGAAACTCTGCAACTTGCTCTGTTGTCATCGGTGTCATATTTGGGATCCTCAATGATGTATCGCGATATTTCTGAACTGGCAGCAATATCATTCTATTTTATTATTTTCAAAGCATAGTTGAATAACTGGTTTTTTGCCCAAAGTACAGCTTTTTTTAAAAAATAGGTTACTAATTAGTCATATAGCAAACATTGTCTGGCAATTGCTTGCACTAAGCATTATTATGTTGCCGACGCTCTCGTGGTGAAATGGATATCACGTAGCCCTCCGGAGGCTGAGTTCTAGGTTCGATCCCTAGCGAGAGCGCCAACTTTTATACCTACTTACAACCAGCCTTTACGTTTAAAGTACACGCCAATACCACCTGTTAGCACTATCAACATAATAACAAAAAAGGCAAATGCGCCGCCCCATTCTGTGCCAGGAATACCGCCAATATTCACTCCTAACAAGCCTGTTAAAAATCCAAGTGGTAAGAATAAGGCCGCAACGACGGACATCACGTACATTCTTTGGTTTAACTGCTCATTTTGATGGTTGGTGATAGCATTTTGGATCACTTGTGCACGCTCAATCGCGGCTTCTAACTCCTCGATATATCGACTTAAGGCATTGCTCGCTTCTTCGAGCATATGATGATGATCTTCGTCCAGCCAAGCAGGCTTTGCTAATAGCAGTTCGTTAATAGCAAGCTTTTGAGGCTTAAGATAACGTTTTAAACCAATGGTTTGTCTTCTTAATGTTGACAGTTGCTGATAGTTGGGCAATTGCTCAGTGCCTTCCATTGCGTCTTCAAACTCGTCAAGCTGTTCTTCAATTTGCCAGATTATATCTTGCATTCGCACAGAAAGTCGCATCACCAATGTGGATAGTAGCTCACCGATACTTTTTGCGCCTTGACCTTTTTTGAGCAGTGCCAACATATCTTGGGCGGACATAATATGGCGCTTACGGCAAGTGATAAATAATTTATCATTTGCAAAACAGCGAATAGAAACCATGTCTTCGGGACTCTGCTTAGGGTTAAGGTTCACACCTCGCAAGAATACCAGTAAACCTTTATCGCCATTCGCTATCCTCGGGCGAGTTTCGTCTGCGGTTAGTGCTTCTCTTTCCCAGTCATCCAAAAACGTTTGTTGCTTCAGCCATTCGGTCGTTTCGTCGAAGCTGTAGTCGAAATGGAGCCAAAGAGGCTCTTTGTGAATTACGGATTTTACTTCACTCAGATCGCAAAGTAGTCTACCGCCACCTTGACCGTCGAGCACAAACGCATGGAGTAATCCAGTCATAGCTAATTCCTATTAAAAAGTACGTTCCAAGACTGACATAGATAATTTAATTTTCAAATTTATTTAGGACCTGTTGTTCTTTGCTGTTTAATTTTTGTTCTCCTGAGTGTGTTTTGGTCGCGACGCTCGACTTGCCGCCTAGTAATCTAGGCAAAAGTTGAGCAACAATGAACAAAGCACACTCAGGTGAACCCAAAGGGCAGCGCTTGATTGGCATTTCTACTGTGTTATCGCCTGATTTACATAGAATAACTATGCTACGCAGGCTCTGCCTAGTATAAATGGCAATCAAACTGCTGCAAAAACAAACTTGAAAGGTCAACAGGTCCTAAAATCTTGGCGATGAAATAAATTGTTTGAATGCTCTATTTTACTTTAGCTCAGTATAGGGCTTTACCTTGAAAAATGTGTAAGTGGTGTTACTGTAAGTTAAGGTGCTTGGCTTAACAGAGCCTTTTTATCTTTAGGATAAATTTATTTTGTTTTTCAAGTGACTTGAATCAGCGTATAAGTCCAAACTCATTTTGTACGAGAGCATAATATGATCACAGTTGGTTGGAGAGAGTGGCTTTCCTTACCCGATTTAGGTATCGAAAAAATCAAAGCGAAAGTAGATACTGGAGCAAGAACATCATGTCTGCATGCCTTTAAGGTTGAGCCTTTCAAAACAGAACAAGATGAACTTTGGGTAAGGTTTTGGATCCATCCCAAACAAGACAATACCGACTATGAAGTCTGTAGTGAAGCAAAAGTAGTGGATGAGCGCGTTGTTACCGATTCGGGCGGTCATAAAGAACTACGTTATGTAATAGAAACAAATTTAACTATCGGCAATCAGGCTTGGCCAATTGAAATCACGCTAAGCGATAGAGAAACCATGAAATTTAGAATGTTACTGGGCCGTACAGCGATGCGAGGCCGCATCCTTGTTGATCCAGAGCAGTCATACTTAAGTAATAAAACGGATAAATCATGAAAATTGGCATTCTTTCAAGGAATCAATCTTTATATTCAACACGTCGTTTAATTGAGGCAGCTGAGCAACGTGGGCATGAAGTAGAGGTTATTGACGCGCTACGTTGTTATATGAATATCAACAGTAGTGAGCCTGAAATTCACTTTAAGGGCCAGCAGTTGAGCGGCTTTGATGCGATTGTTCCGCGAATTGGTGCATCTGTGACGTTTTATGGGTGTGCGGTACTCAGACAATTTGAGATGATGGGTGTGTATCCATTGAATGAGTCTGTTGCAATCACTCGCTCAAGAGATAAGTTGCGTTCATTACAGTTACTGTCAAGAAAAGGCGTGGGCATGCCAATCACAGGTTTCGCCAGCAAGCCAGATGACGTCAAAGACTTACTAGAAATGGTTGGCGGCACACCAGTTGTGATCAAGCTGCTTGAGGGCACTCAAGGAATTGGTGTGGTGTTGGCTGAGACGCGCAAAGCTGCAGAAAGCGTTATTGAAGCATTTATGGGCTTAAAAGCCAACATTATGGTGCAAGAGTATATTAAAGAAGCTGGTGGTGCGGACATTCGCTGTTTCGTTATCGGCGACCGTGTTATTGCCGCGATGAAACGTCAAGCGCAAGAAGGTGAGTTCCGCTCAAATCTACATCGTGGTGGTTCTGCAACATTGGTAAAAATCACTCCAGAAGAGCGTCGCACTGCGATTGCTGCTGCAAAGGCCATGGGCCTAAATGTTGCTGGTGTTGACTTGTTACGTTCAGAGCGTGGGCCTTTGGTGATGGAAGTGAACTCTTCTCCAGGCCTTGAGGGTATCGAAAAGGCTACAGGTAAAGATATTGCAAGCCTGATTATCTCCTTTATCGAGAAGAATGCGGCGGCGAAAAGGACTGCTACACGTGGCAAAGGTTAAAATCAATCAACCCTTTACGTTATTAGATACACGAGTAGGAGTTGCTGAAAGGCAGACTGTTCAGTTGGAAGTGGCAAAGCTTTATACACATACGCCAATGACTATTCCGATTGAAGTCGTTAATGGCGCGGAGGCTGGGCCAGTACTTTTGGTCTGTGCCGCAATTCATGGTGATGAACTGAATGGCGTTGAGGTCGTGCGTCAGCTATTGAGTAAAGTTGACGCGACGACGCTGCGAGGTACTTTGATAGCGGTGCCTATTGTGAATATCTTTGGCTTTATTCATAAGTCTCGATATTTACCTGATAGACGAGACCTAAACCGCTGCTTTCCTGGTTCTGAGCAAGGCTCTCTAGGGGCTCGAATGGCTTATATGTTTTTCGACTTAGTGGTAAAAAAATGCACCCATATTATCGATTTGCATACAGGGGCTATTCATCGCTCGAACTTACCGCAGATCCGAGGTGATTTGTCCTGTGAAATGACTAAAGAAATGGCCATGGCGTTTGGTACTCCGGTTGCAATAGATGCACGACTGCGTAATGGCTCTTTGCGAAGTGAAGCCGCGGGGTTAGACATTCCTGTTATCACTTATGAAGCAGGAGAAGCATTGCGGTTTGACTCATTGGCTATTGCAGCTGGGTTGCAAGGAGTCGAGAATGTCATGCGTAAACTAAGGATGCTGCGTGGACGTCGCAGGAAGCAACGTCATGACGCAGTTATTGCCGCAGCAACAAGTTGGGTACGTGCAGACGTTGATGGTATTGTTCGAGCTCAAGTTAACTTGGGAGAACGCGTATCAAAAGGTCAAATCTTGGCTTATATAGACAGCCCACTAGGTCAAAGTGAAGAAGCCGTTATCGCGCCTCGTAGTGGGATAGTGATTGGTCAACAAATGTTGCCTTTGGTGAATGAAGGTGATGCAGTTTTTCACTTAGCCTATTTTGCACATGCAAATAGCATTGTTGAACAACAGCTAGAAACCTTTATTGACGACATAGGCCCTATTTCTTAGGGCCTAAAGTTCTTCTTGGTGCTGGAACTTGTTTAGGTTTAGTTGGTTCCTGACTAAGCACCATAACGGGTCGAGTAACAAACAAGTTGTTAGGATATACGACTTTATGACCGTCAACATGACGCAGCACCACACTCATTAGCCCCATCTCTACAATACAGCCTTCAACAAAGTTTGCACCGTCAACAATTCTTACCCAATTTCCAACGCGGTAATCGTTTTGAATAAACATAAGTAAGAACGAAGTCAGATTGGAAAGTAATGACCAACCGGCAAACATAGCAACACCTAGCATCGCAAATAACGATGAGCCGAGCACCAGTAAACCACGAAGTTCTATACCCCAGAACACGAGCATGAAACAGACGAATACAAATGCAACGAGTACACGAATGAGTAGATCGGCACGTTGCTTACGATGAGAGTCTATTTTTCCGCGTGTTACTTTCTCTAATAGTTTGCAACATGCTTTCATCAATAGTGGGAAGGATAATAGTGCCACCAAAGTTACAATTAGCTTGTATTGACTGAGTGCGAAATCTAACAAATGCAAAATCGTATCCTAAGAAATTTTTTCTGCTTTATATCATGTTTATTGGAGCGCGACACCGTTAAAAGCGATTTTTCACCGTTAATAACCACTGCACGCTATCGACGTTATCCGGGCCATGAATTGGCGCGGCTAAATCAATATGAACCATGATATCTGAATTGGCTCGGCTAGGTGCTAACCGTAAGCCAATACCGACATTTTTTAGGACTGATTCATCTGCTTCAATCGGCAGGTGAGAGTGGTATGCGCGACCCACGTCAAAAAACGCGGCACCACCAACTTTAAATAAGCGTAGTAAGTCATACTCCCAATAATAGCGTTTTTCGATGTTGAGTAGCATACTGCGACTGCCTTGCTGATACTTTATTGGGTATCCGCGCAGCCCTGTTTCCCCGCCTAAGGTGATCTGATTATCAAAGGTCAGGTTATTTCCATAGGTATAGCTTGCATTGATAAACCAAGACTCATACAAGCTGGTATTTAAATAATATTGAAAGGTCGTTTTCGCTATCAGGTTCTCGGTTTTATCTGTGTCTTTGTTCCAGTTGCCACTAACATCAAAATAAAACCGCCATAAGCTATGATCTGAGGTATAGTGCGCTGTATTGGCTGAAAATGAATAGACAAGGCGTTCGCTATCGTCACTCCATGAGTCAGCTGAATAGCCAAATAAGGCGTTAATATTCCAGCCTAAGTTTAGGTCCTCTGTACGATAAATAGAGTCGAAATTGCGTACCTTTACATAAGAGTCTTCAAACCACTGAGCTTGGACATAAGGGTAGGTGAGTGTTCTATCCTGTGCAATAGGTAAAGTGGTGTCAGCTATCTTACGGAAAGTATGCTGCTCGTGTCTAACACCCCCAATGAGGCGTCGGGTCCAACTGCCTGATAGCGCTTTTGAGTGTCCGAAGTAGACTTGCGTGACATCCGTGGACTGACTGAACTCTGAGATTGTTTCACCTTCAGAATATAAGGGCTCTTCGCGTTTGTCGGAATAACTCGTAAAACCGTAACTGTATGGTGTATCGGTTGCAAAAAATGGATAGCTCACATCGATATAGTGGCGTTCACCATCGTCATTATCTGAGTATTCGATGCGACCACGATATCTTGAATTTAAAATATTAGGATCATCATATACAAACTGGTAGCCGGAGCGGTCAACCTCTTGTATATGCGTAAAGGAAAGGCGCTTTCCCCAACCAAATAGGTTGCTTTCTCTAAACCCAATTCTTGAAGTATTTTCCCCCCCACTTCTACTAAAGCTCAAATCGGGCAATAGAGTCCAAAGGTCCCTTGTTACAACCGTAACTAAAATATCACCGTCACAGTTCTCAGTAGCATAGATACGAGCATCATATAGGTATGACTGATTGCGAAGGAGCCGCTCAGATTCACTGAGTTTTCTTGGGTTGTAAGTATCGCCCTCCTTAAATAAGAGCACACTTTTTAATACTTCGGGTTTGGTTTGAATATGGTAACGGTTGGCAAATCGGAATAGAGCATTGTCTTCTTCAGGCTTGTCAGTGTCGAAAACATTAAGTTGTTTGAGTGTGATAGCGACGACTTTTTTGCCTTCAGTTGGCTCTGGATAGACTTGATTACTGTCTAACTGGCGAGAAAGATTTTGGTCGTTTTGTGCCTCAACCCGGTTATTACCGCAGCTATTAGTATAGTCAACAGCAGGCACATTTTCAGCTTGTGCAGCTGCATTTAGACTACACATTAGTACAATACTATTGCACGAAATCCTCTTTAAATTCATCACAGAGCCTTTAAGTCTAATATTCCTTTAGTATGGATGATATTGTTGCAGCTTGCTTTAGTTCTGCAACAAAAGTAATAATATTTATAGAC
>NZ_JAKEVK010000320.1:0-3090 GCF_022398435.1 Pseudoalteromonas sp. Isolate6
CACTTAAATTTATCTTCATACTTTAGGAATGCCTAACGCCTCGCTTAACCGGCGCAAAATAGCAGGCTAAAATTAGCGACGAAGGAGCGCAAGCCTGCTGTTTTGCGTCCCTTGGTTAAAGCGTTTGTTAGCATTCAGCTTACTCCGAGCCAACACTTGGTAAGCCTAACTTTTTAACTAACGTTGTAAACTGCTCGTTTGTATATGGTCCAAACACAAATTCGTCGTGCTCAGCAAACTTATGGGCTTTGGTTTTATCGATGTAATAAAAAGAACACGTTTTATATGGGCAAGCATAAACTGATATGTACTTTGTATTAGCATTAATATTTACAGGCTCATCAATACGCCCAATATATGAGCCTTCACCAATGCTATAGCCTAACGTTTTTGCACCATCAATGTAATAGACTTCATACGGCGGGTCTTCCCATACAGGGGAGCAACCAATGAGAGTTAGTGACACCAAAACTAGAATTATTCTCACAAACTTCCCTGAATGCTAACAATTTAATATCGACCCAATGGGTCGTTTATCTACCAAGTCATGGGTCATTATTCTCATTGTACCAGCTTTATCACAATAACTAACTTGTTGCTACAGATATATTTTTAATCATTCTAGAAACTATGAAAAGGATAAAAACGACCCAGTGAGTCGTTTTCTTGACTATAGGAGAAACACAACAATGCTGTATATAAATACAGATCATTTAGGACTAGCTCAATGAGAACTCGTTCACCATTTCTAAACCACATCGCCGAGTTTATGCTGACTAAGCAATATTCGCTCAGAACCGTTGATACATATCTTAAGTGGATTTCTTCCTATATTCATTTTCATGATAAGCGTCACCCAGCTTCAATGGGCGATAACGAGGTTGTCGAATATCTCGACTACCTTGTACTTAAACGTAATGTGTCGCCTAAAACACAAGCGACAGCGTTTAATGCATTATCTTTTCTGTATAAGCAAATAATTAAACAGGATTTGTGTCCTAATCTTGTAAATCGCTGACATCCACCACTAATTTGCAATGGAAGTGCTTTCATACTTTTTTACTTCATCTCCTCAGCTGTGGTGTTAATAGCGATAGGTATCACTTGATTTTCTTGTTTTCATCACTACAACACAAGTATTCATAAGGGGGCATTAGCGACACCTAACTTTATGAAGCGTGCTTTCGAAAAGTAACGCACTGCCGAGGAGCATATTTTGCTCCTCAGTAATTTTATTTCCTTGCTCCGCAAAGCTATATTTATCTTCTAATTTAAAAAGGAGATTTAATATGCAGATAGGACTAAGAACATTCATATTTTCGTTTGCCTTGATCACGCCAGCCGCTCACAGCAAACCTCAAGTGGAAAGCCCAGCGCCAACCAAAGAAGAGCTCATATTCAATTCAGGCCATATAACTTCAGTGGATCAGATGAGCCCTAATCACGCCAAAATCACATATAAATTAGCAAAGCAACTCATCGCCAATCCAAACATTTCTAAAACTGAGGAACTGATTAGGCTCTCTGAAAAAGTCTCATTGACTGAGAAAAAGATAGCAGAAGAATTCATCAAGATATGTCAAGACCTCATCGACTATGACATTTCCGACACGCGCGCTGCAGTTTATGCGTTTTTCTCCAAATTCGAGCGCTTAGAAGCGTTTAAAAGTCGTATGTACATCGAAGCCCTGCGAGATGAGAGCGCAGCCGTTCTTAACATGGTAGAAAGCTCCCACCACAAAGAGTTTGTTATATTAACTCCCGAAATAATCTTAGATGATTCACCCACGTCATGGTTGCTTGACCATAAGAACCTTTGCCGCAGTAAAATTATAACGATGAAACAAAACCTAACAACGCATTGATAAAGGGCTTAATTGCCCTTTATTTTTTCCAAAAACAACTGCTTTTGTTCTGGAGTTGCTTGCTGCCACCAATAGTCCAACATGCCAACCACATCTGGATGTGCTGATTTTGGCGCTGCAGGTGCTGGCGTAGCGGCTCGTGTGGTAGTGCTTGGCGTTGAATAACGAGGTGCTGTGGATGTTGAAGGCTCACTTGCTATCGCTGTCGCTATTCTTGGTCTTTCTTGTGTCACCACCAATGTTGTCGCTAACGATTCGTTGGGTGCTTGCAACATAATCAACGGCTGATCTGCAAATGCCTTTGCCGCAACCACATTGTCAGGTCGGTTAAATTCAACCTGATACTCACCGTCTTGATCGATACTTATTTTTGCCCAAAATGGCTTCGACTCTATGGTTTCGTGGTCGTCATAGCCCACTTCATACAAATCGGTGTAACGCATTTTGACCGCATACTCCCCTTTGGCTAAGTCTAGCTCTCGCACTTTGGAGAAGAATGAGTGCTCAATGGTTTTATCATCAACTTGCAAGGGAATAATTTCTTCAGGAAAACTTAGCAACGCAGCCTGTGAAAGCGGTGACAACAGTAAAACAGCGGTCGCAAGCGTATTTTTTAAGCGCATCTATTCACTCCTTCGTGAGTACCAAATCATTATACCTTGATGAGATTACTGCATACCTGCGTATATCTCTACCCTTTTAATTAGTGCACTTTAGAATAAGACACCAAATCTATTGAGTCTCCTTGAGAGTTAGCTATGCTAGAGCAATTCAATATGCCAAATAAGGAAGGGCCATGAGTTCAGAAACTATTTTTACCAAAATTATTAATAGAGAGATCCCAGCAGATATTGTTTACGAAGATGAACAAGCGCTCGCGTTTAGAGACATTAATCCACAAGCACCATTTCATGTCTTAGTTATTCCTAAAACAGCAATTGCGACTATCAATGACGTGACTGCAGAAAATGCTCATCTTGTCGGTCATTTATATGTTGTTGCAGCCAAATTAGCGAAAGAGCACGGCTTTGCGGAAGATGGTTATCGTGTAGTGATGAACTGTAACGATCATGGTGGTCAAACTGTCTATCACCTTCACCTACATGTATTAGCTGGAAAAGAAATGGGTTGGCCGCCTTACAGTAATACGAAAAAAGTACCAGTCTAGATTATTCTCTGTTAAGCAATGTAAATAAGTAAGTTATTAACTGAAATTGTTAAAATC
>NZ_JAKEVK010000321.1:0-3080 GCF_022398435.1 Pseudoalteromonas sp. Isolate6
ATACAGACAAACTAATAATATAAATAAACAAAATAATTGAGAGTAACAATGAAACACGGGAAATATAAAAATCTGATTTTCGGTTCATGCTGCGCTTTACTGAGCGTCAACGTTACCGCACAGGTAACAAATGGCAGCTTCGAGAGTTGGAGTGGTCAAGTACCTACTGGGTGGACAACTATAGACTCGGGCATCGCACTTACTTCGGTTAATACACCAGTAAAAAGCGGTAACCTTGCCGCAGCGGTGCAGGTAACCACAGCAACGCAAAGTAGCACTGACTTACAACAGCAAGTAAACGTTGAAGCGGGTAAAAGCTATCAATTTAGCACTTGGATCTATCATACGGAAGGCGGCGTAAAAGCTCGACTGGTGGTGGATGGCTATCATGGCTATTCAGATCAGTTCAATGTCGGACAGTGGCAACAACTTAGCTATACTTATACCGCAACGGCAACCACGGCGATTAATGTTGGCTTACGCTTTTACGATGGCAGTGGTTTTGACGGCAATGAAACTGTCTACGTTGACGGCTTTGCTCCAACTTCCACCACACCAGAGCCGCCTCAAAGCTGTCAAAATAATAGTGTCACTCTCGCTTTGATGACCGATAATTATGGTAGCGAAACAAGCTGGAAAATCACTAATGCAACAAACACAACAGTTGCTAGTGGTAGTGGCTATAGCAATAACCAATCGGTCAATGAAAACCTATGCCTTAACGACGGCAGTTTTACCTTTACGATTCTAGACAGCTATGGTGACGGAATTTGTTGTACCAATGGTAATGGCCAATACACCTTAACACATGCGGGTACAACGCTCGCTTCTGGCGGCCAGTTCGGTAATCGTCAAGATCATGCCTTTACGCTTGGCACAACCACACCTCCCCCTTCTAGCGATGGTTACTATGCCTCCACTGCTGGACTTAGCGGTTATGCACTGAAAACAGAGTTACACCAGATTATTCGTAACCACCAATCACAGGGTTACTCTGCCATTTGGAGCTTTATCGATCAGAACGAGCGCGATCGCCATTTTGAAAAAGATAACAGCATCTTAGATCGCTACTCTGAAAAGCCAACGGCAAATGATAGTATCAACTATGTTTCTACAGGATCCCAGTGCGGCAGTTACAGAAGCGAAGGCGATTGCTATAACCGAGAACACTCATTCCCCAAATCTTGGTTTGGCGGTCAAATAGAACCGATGAATTCGGATATCCATCATATTTTTGCTTCCGATGGCTATGTAAATTCAAAGCGCAGTAACTATCCATTTGGCGAAGTAGGAAGCGCTTCTTATACCTCTAGTAATGGTAGTCGCTTAGGTTCAGCATCTGGCATTAACTACAGCGGTACCGTATTTGAGCCAATTGACAAATTCAAAGGCGATTTTGCTCGTGTCTACTTTTATATGGCAACGCGTTATCAAGATGTGATTGCAAATTGGCAAAACAATACCAGTTACAGCAATGCGGTACTCAATGGCACCCAGCACCAGGTCTTCGAAACTTGGGTCATCAACATGCTAAAAAGATGGCATAACGAAGATCCTGTCGATGCTCTAGAGCAAGCACGCAATCAAGCGGCTTATGAATTTCAGGGTAACAGAAATCCATTTGTAGACCATCCGGAATTTGTCGAAGCAATTTGGTAACGATAAATAAAAAGAAATAAAAAAGGCCAGTTACTGGCCTTTTTTCAATAACATCACTTTGGCTAATATTTAGCGAGGGTTAATTGTAAGTGGCTCAATCGTCACTTTCGCATTACCACTTGCGCCCATATGCCCATTGTAAGTTTGTCCTTCAAACAAGGTGTAAAATACGTCAACGTAGTCATCATCGTTAGTAAACCAGTGGCTTGGCATCGCCTTGATCAATTGATTCGTCAGTTGTGGGATAATCGCATAACCCTGAACATTGGGGTCAGGAATGGCACGCATTACTTGCGTCACAATATCTAAAAACGTCGTAGCTAAGTCTTGGTAATTGGTATTGTCATCTTGCTCCATTAACAATAGATCTGCTGCCTGCCAACGATATCGTTCCCAGTGAATGATAACTTGATTAGGCGTATAGTCCGTACCATCATGATCCAAATAAGGCATATCCACGATATCTAGAATGGGCTCATCTCGAGATGGATTTACCCCAGTCACAATGCCGTAAACTTCCGCAGCCCCAGATACCCAAGGCTCTTCATCGTCATTTAGTCTGATTTTTTTCAATACACTGGTTGAAATCGGCTCCACATCGTCGTTACTCTGCACTTCTATTGATGGCATGACTAAGCCTTGCTTGGCAAACACTTGCCTCATTACCTGCATGCCTTCTTGCTTCACCTTACTACTATCAAGTTCAACAATTAACACCGGCCGCTCAGGCATTGTATGTGCGTCAAGTAAATGTAATTGACCATGCTCATCAAAGGCCTCTACATACTGCCAATGCTTATCATCACCTTTAGGTGCAAAAGCAATTAAAGGCGCTTCACCTTGTTGCCACTTTGTTAGCATTTCGCTAGAAGCAATACGCAACTGGTATAAATTAGAATTATGGTTAGTTAAGCCCTTTAACGAACGAGTGTATTGGCTCGCTTCTGTCATGAGTTGCTGAGCCGCCCCCGAAACTTGTAACTGCTCTAATGAAATAGCATCTTGATATTGGCTAAGTTTAGTTTGAACCTGAGGACCCACACGATTGAGGGATAGCGCTAGCTTTTTCGCAATTTGTTTCTTTATATCAGCCACTTGGACTGGCGCAGCGTTAAATTTATCAAGCTGCTTAAGTGAACTGTAGGTATTAAGGTTAGCCTTGTCTGCAGCTGAGCTTGCGAAAGAGATTCCGCCGAGCATAGCCATCATTAGTGTAGAGATCGTTACATGTTGTTTCATCTTGCGTTCCTAGAAATAATCCGTGTTGTGGAACAAACAAGATAAAACAACAAAATTAAATTATCAACCAGTTAACACCATTAACATATAAAACAATTTAATCTAGCTTTTAGAGTTTTTATACTTCCATTACTAAACACCTGCATTCAGCAAGTATCTGAAAAAGACAAATACAACAAAAG